>NZ_SJXI01000162.1:0-30107 GCF_004337455.1 Parafrankia sp. BMG5.11
GATGTGCGGCAGAGCCGTCGTCGTCATGACACGCCCCGGTCGTGTCCACCAGCGCCCAGTCATACAACCGGGGTCCTTTCGAGCCATCGGCGCAGGAATATGTCTCCCAGGCACGCGCGGGGACCTTCGCGGCGAGGGTATCCACACGGCGGCGACCGACGGTCGTGGTCACCTCGGTGTCCTTCTTGACAGCCAGAACATAGCCGACCCGGTGTTCTTCCAGCCAGTCGCGTAGTTCGGGGTCCGCGCCGTACACCTCATCGCCGGCGACCCAGCCCAACTGCCGGTGGGTCACCCAGAACCGGCGGATCATGTCCAGTGCCAGCAGCGGCTTGGTCGCGAACCCCACCCTGGCCGGCACACCCGCCGCCTTGCACCGCGCCCGGTCGTCGGTCCAGCTCGCGGGAAGGTACAGCTCCCGGTCGACGAAAGCCCGCCCCTTCCCGGAAACATAGGCGGCGAACACCCCGATCTGACAGTTCTCAATCCGGCCCGCGGTGCCGCTATACTGCCGCTGCACCCCGGCCGAGGAGGTGCCTTTCTTGACAAACCCGGTCTCGTCCACAACCAGGACCCCATCCGGCTCGGTCAGGTTCTCCACCACATACAACTGGACGACGTCACGCATCGCGTGGGCGTCCCAGGCGTACTCGTTCAACAACCGCTGCATCTTCTGCGGCCCGGCCTCACGAGTGAACTCCGCAAGCGTCCACCCGTTCTTCCGTTCCGTCCGAGACAACAACCCTGCCACATAGGCCCGCGCCTGCGCACGCGGCTGATCAGACCGGAAACAGTCCGCCACCCGGCCGAACAGCTCCTCCAGCCCCGCCTCCCACACCGCCACGTCCATCCCGGATACGCTACGTGCCGCGGCCACCGCGGCTTCTTCTTTTATTTTCACAGACTACGGAGAATCACGCGGTGGCCGCCCCACGCCACACGCCACGCCGTATCCGCGACGAGAGACCACACGACGATCACTGGGGCTGTAGTAGTAGAGGGCGGTCTCGCGCTGGGTGTGGGCGGCGTCGAGGGTGACGATGGTCCGGCCAGGGGCGGTGGCGATGTTCTCGAGCAGGTTCTCCACCTGGGTGATCTCGTTGGTGCCGTCGGGTACCTGGGTCTGGGCGACGACGACGCCCTCCCGGTGGAACATGACGGAGAAGAGGGTGACCTGCTGCTTCTCGTCGGTCCAGGCTCCGCGCAGCACCTTGCCGTCGAGCGCGATCACGAGGTCGCCGTCGTCGTCCCGGGTGGCTCTCGCGAACAGCCACGCGCCGACGGCGAGGTCGAGCGCTGCTGCCTCTGTTTCCTCGAGAACACGTCGGATGGTGCACTCGCCGGGCGCGACAAAACGCCGCTTGAAGTAGCTGTAGGGCGCGCCGATCCGATCGGGCAGATCTTGGGGGATGTCAGGCGCATAGCTGCCGAATCTCACGGAAACTGCTGGCGCCCGCGAGCGTGGCGATGACCGCGACAGCAAGCACGAAACGCAGCTCGTAGATCTTCCCTCGCGGTTTCCGGAAATCCGCTACCTGGCCCAGCGCGGAAAGGATGCCGCCGACGTCTTCGTCGTCGGCTGGCGCCGACGTTCTCGACATGGCGGCGGCGGTCTGGCATGATGGCACACGGTAGCCTTCTGTCTCGGTTTTTGGTTGGTCGCACTTCCATATCCCGAACAGGAGGCCACCTTTTTCGCAATGGTGGGCCTTGGTTCCGTCAACTCGCGTTCGCTGGCGCGCCGCCGGCGCTTTTCCGTAGGATTTCCCGTGGCCGTTCGAATTGCCGACAGAAAACTTGGCGCGTAGGCAACGCACCGCCGGCTTCCAGGCGGACGTGAATCACTCGGGCGGCCTCGAATCGGCTGTCAGCGCAGCTACCCGGCGCGATGAATCGTCACTTTATGCAATCTTGCCGAGGCCCTGCCCTTCGGACAGTGATCCCTATGAGGGAAAATTGCCGCGTGAATGGCGAGTCGGTTACGGAGACTGGTCACGCTCGAGTACAGGACGAGGAAGTGAATTATCGTCCACTCGGGCCGGCCGATGCCAGCAATCACGAAGGACCTCGATCTCAACGAGGGAGCAGCTGCGCTGACCTGCGCCCACCATAACGGCGGCACCGAAGGCGTCAACACCAAGACCAATCTGATCAAAAGGCAGATGTACGGACGAGCGGGCTTCACGCTCCTCCGACACCGGATCCTGCTCGGTTGACGTCGCAATCCGTCACCACCGAATGTGCGACAGAGCCGTTATCTGGACAGACCCGAACCCGACGGCATCGAAGACGCCCGCGACGAGGACGAGGACTTCGGCAGGTAGAGCGCCCGGTCCAGCAAGGTATGTCTTCGCGTGGTGGGGTAGACGAGATACCCCACCCGGGAGATTCTATCGGCCTACCCGAGCCGATGACGAGTTTCGCAGCATTGTCCTCGTACTTGGGCATGAACCGCCTACGTGACTGACTCGCTGATCCCCTCCGTTCACGGAGCGGATATCCCTCATAGGGATAGTTGCCCGAAGAAAGGACCCCGTCTCATTGCGTACCTGAGGGCGTAGAAATCAAGCGGATCGGATGCTGCTGACCCTCGGCTCGCTATCGGTTCTCGATCGCTTCGACCAGTAGCTCTGTGAGCTCATCAGGGTGCGTTAGCATCGGCTCGTGGCATGCGGCGATAACCCGACGATGGAAGTGCGGGTCGGACTCGGCACGTGCGCGTTGACGTGCCACCTCCACTGCGGGAAGCCGACTCGGATTGCACTCGATCGTCGTACCTGGGTGCGACCAGGCCCGGTCTGTGGGGCCGATCTTGTCGAGGTAGGTCTTGATCGGCTGCGGAGTCGTCTTGGAGTTGACCCATGCGATCTGGTCGGGATCGCTCAGACCCCACCAACTGGCGTCGGATGTCGGCACGTACCAGCCCTCTCCACCCTCGGCGGCCATCGCCTTCATCTGTGCGGCTCGCTCGTCACCGATGAGATCGAAGACTGACTCGCCCTCGCGCGGAAGATGTGCGTCCACCCAGACGACGGTGCGTACGCGGTCGAAGACCTGCTGCATCGCACCTGCCACAGGCATGCCGCCGTAGCTGTGGGCCACCAGGACGACGTCGCTCAGGTCCTCGTACTCGAAGACGCCGACCAAGTCGTTGATGTGTGTCTCGAGGCCAATCTCCGAGCGCAGAAGATGCGCTCGCTCACCGAGGCCGGTCAAGGTCGGCCTATACGTGGGGTAGCCGAGGTCGCGGAGTCGAGAGGCAACGTCGCGCCACGCCCAGCCACCGTGTCGGCCGCCGTGAACGAGGACGAAGCCCGTGGGCTGCTGCTTGGCCATGGGTCCTCCTAAGCGAACGTTGTAGGCAGCTCGACGTGTTGTGACAGCACAGCTGGGATGTCCTCTTCCGCCAGCTCGGCGACTCCGTCATCCCCACGCACGACTGCTTCGACGTCCCGGGAAGTCGGCAACGAGGTTAAGATCAGCTCCACCCTGCTGGCGAGCTCATGCGGCGTCTCCGCCCAGGACCCGCCCCGGCCGAGACAGTCGGCGGCGGACTCCTTGCGCAGGTCGTTGACCACGAGGTCGTGGCCGGCGTTCTGCATGCTCGCGGCCATCCCGCGGCCCAGCGCGCCGAGGCCGATAAAACCGATCTCCATCTCTCTACCCTCTCGATCCCTCGTACGAGTCCGGGTGCTCCGCGTCAGCCGATGAGGGCGAGCTCGCGGAGTACCTCCTCAGCAACGCTGAAGCCTTCGCCGGTGGCGGGGAGCCCGCAGTAGACAGCGGTCTGCAGCAGAATTCCCCGGATCTCGTCGACCGAGCAGCCGTTGTTGAGCGCACCTTCGATGTGGTGGCGCAGCTGGTTCGACTTTCTCAGCACGACGAGTTTCTCAGCACGACGAGCAGCACGATGTTAATGACGCTCCGCACCTTGCGGTCGATACCGGGCCGCGACCAGCTCCGGCCGAAGCAGACCTCAGCCGAGTAGTCCTGGGTGCAGCATTGAAGTCATTGCACTGTTTGGCGCTCCGGGGCAAGTAGCCCTCGGATACTTCATGCAGTACGTCGAGGAGGGTCGAAGATCCGGAGCAGTTCCTCGACGTCGTCCAGCTCCTCGACAGTCCGGGAAAGTCGAACCAGGCGATCGACGTCGACTGTCGGCAGGGCTTCGACCCACTTGTCGCGCAAGTCGCCCCAACCAATGGGATCTCCCGCGCTGTGGCCCTTGGGCTGATCGACCCGACGTGAAAGCCTCGAGCCATCGCGCATCACAAAGGTCACACGGGCCCCGCGGCCGTTCGGCTGCTCGGTGTCCAGTTCAGCGTCGGACCGAAGCCGGATGCGTCGCCTCATCGACTGGAAGCCGGGGTCCGACAGAAGGAGCGGAAAGGGGCTCTCCCGCAACTTCAGCCCGTCCTGTACGATTGCCGCGCCAAGCATGTCCTGAAGACAGATGTTGTGCATGGCACGATTGTCGACTACGCGCAGCGCATTGGTAGGCATACCGATCTCGACCGTGTCGATCTCGGCCGCCTGAATTCGATGATCGTGGATCACCGTCATCGCTGCCTCGACCGCCGCGTGGATCGGGTAGCCCGCGTTGACGAACTTGAAGTTCGCGCCCATCACGGCGTAGTCGTGGCCGAGTCCGTCGGTCAGCGAACTCGCGCCGTCCTCAAGGCCCCACGCCGCAAGCAGCCCGTTCTCCGAGCCGAGCACGTCCTCGCATCCTTCCAGCCCGGCATTCGCCATCAGCGCGGCCGAAACGCCGGCGAAGGCGTACTGGCCGTTGCAGAACGACTTGCTGATGTGGCGCTGCTCCTGGAAGAGCGCGACCAGGCCGTTGGCCTGGAATGTCGCGAGGGCCATCGCGTTGCCGTACGCTTCCGGGCCGAGGCCGAGGATGCGGCACCCCGCGACGGTCGCACCGATCGCATGAAGAAAGTCCGCATGCATGTGAAGGCGCGACTTCACCCCGAAGACCCCACCGCACGCGCGGATGAGCCGGTTGCCGATCTCGTAGCCGAGAACGACGGCGTTGAGCAGAGTGCCGCCCGTCGCCCGCCGCTGCTCGGCAATCGCTGCCACGGCGTGGACGATCGTCGCGCCGGGATGCCCACCGACGACGTGAGCACCGTCGACCTCGTCGGCGTGCCCGGCCGTGCCGTTCGCGAGAGCCGCGTATGGCGCGGTTGTGCGGTACTCAGTTCCGAGAATTCGGCACGCCCCCGCTCCGCCCATAGAGGCCGCGTAGCCGGTGGCTAGCTTCCCCGCTGTCCGGGTCTGTCCGAAGACCGCGCAGGCCAGCTCATCCATAACGATGAGACGCCCACGTTCCCGGACGTCGGCAGGTAACGCGTCGATCGAGGTCGAGGCGGCGTACTCCGCGACGATCCTCGTGAGGTTCACCAGGCCCGTGCGCCTCGTCTCGTTCATCAGATCCACGCTCTCTGGATCGCGAGTGTGCTCGCGTCGATCACTAAGCGACAGCTTACGTCGATCTCGATGAGCGCGTCATTCTGCCCCACGTCGTGACGTCCGATGGTGACCGCCTCGAACTGGTCGGTCGCACACGCCATTGCACGAACCCTGCGAGTGATCATGCAACTCCTCTGCCCTCGCTCGTGACCCGACAAAATTCGGGCGTCAGCCGATGACGGACTTGTACTCGAGGTATTCCTCTATGCCGTAGCGACCCATCTCGCGGCCGAGGCCAGAGATCTTGAAGCCGCCGTGGGGTTGCCTTCATATTGATAGGCGTTCCGCTGATTCGGATCCGGCCGGTGCGGACCGGGGTCGCAACCGCTCGCGCGTGCTCTCACCATCTTCCTTAGGGGCAGCGAGATCGCGCCATTGAGCTCGTTCTTCTTCGCCTGGCCGGAATTCCGGCGGGTCCGGGCGCCGATACGGTCGGACAGCGTGCCGCCGAACAGCAGCAGGGCCGAGAACACGAGGGTGTAGCCGGTGACGACCCATGTGGGCCGGCAGGACCTGCCGTGACGACCGCGGTCACGCCGGGTCGCGCACGGTGACCACGGCACGGCCCCGGACCCGACCGTGGTGCAGGGCGTCCACAGCCTCGTTGATCTGATCGAGCCCGAACCGGTCCGTCACCAGCAGGGCGGGATCGAAGCGGCCGTCGTTCGTCCAGTTCACGAAGGTCGCGAAATCGCGGACTGGATCGCAGCCGCCCCCGACCGAGCCAGCCAGGCTCTTCTCACCGTTCAGCAGGTCGAAACTGTCGAGGCTGAACGGCTCGCGCGGAATGCCGACGAGAACATCGGTACCGCCGCGAACTCCTGCGCCGCGGATACCTGGACGCACGGCCGCGAGGCTCACCGGAATGTTGTTTCCGATGCCGGTGCAGTCCAGGCAGTAGTCGGCACCCGCGGTTCCGTCGTCGTGCCGGGTCAGCTGACGGATCGCCTCCACCGGGTCGGTCTCGCGGGCGTTGACGCCGTCGGTGGCGCCGAACTTCGCCGCCAGGGCGAGCTTCGCGTCGCTCACGTCGACGGCGATGACCCGTCCTGCGCCCAGAATCGCGGCGCCGGCGATGGCGCACAGCCCCACGCCACCCGCGCCCCAGACCGCGACCGACTGGCCGGCCCGGAGATCGATGCTGTTCATCACGGCGCCGGCGCCGGTCATCAGCGCGCAGCCGATGATGCTCCCGAGGTCGGGGTCGGTGTCCTCGGGCATCCGAACGACATACTGCTCGTCGACCAGGGCGTGGGTCCCCCAGGTGTGGCAGTTGTGCGACGTGGCCACCTCGCCGTCGGGGAACGTCAGCCGGGACGGCGAGGGTGGACGGCCCTCCCGGGGGCTGCGGGGGATCCAGGTGATGCACACCTGATCGCCCTCTCGCACATAGGTCACCTCTGCACCGACCGCGACAACCGTCCCGATCGACTCGTGGCCCAGCAGCATCGGGGCGGTCCGGGAAGGGCTGAAGATCCGGTCGAGCTGGCTGTGGCACACCCCGAACGCGCTCTGCTCGACCACGACCTCGAACGGGCCGGGCGGCGGCATGGTCAGTTCCCGAAACTCGAGCAGGTGGGTTCCGGGGGGTAGCACCGCTATCCGAGCACGCACCGACATGTCCTCTCCGCCCTTCTTCCCCGCCATCGCGTTCCCGGCTGGTCGCCTGCCCGCTCGCTCACCCGATCGACTGGTATTCCAGGAACTCCTCGATACCGAAACGGCCGTTCTCCCGGCCGATGCCCGAGAGCTTGAAGCCGCCGTGCGGCGCACGCGGGTTGACCGCTGAGCCGTTGATGCGGATCCGGCCCGTGCGCAGGCGGAGCGCGACCTCGCGGGCGCGCGCGGGCGAGGCGGCCCAGACACCACCGGCGAGACCGTAGTCGGAGTCGTTGGCGATCGCGACCGCCTCGTCCTCGGTGTCGTACGGGAGGATCGTCACCACCGGCCCGAAGATCTCCTCGCGGGCGATCCGCATGTCCGGTGTGCCGCTGAAGATGGTCGGCTTCACGTAGTAGCCGGTGGCCAGGCCCTCGGGCTGCTCGGGGCCGCCGGTCACCAGCGTGGCACCCTGGTCGATGCCCGACTGGATCAGTTCGCGGACGCGGTCCCGCTGGGCGCGGGTCACCACCGGCCCGAGGCTGGTCCCCTCCGCGAACGGATCGCCGAGCGCGTAGGACTCGGCGGCAGCACGCGCGGCGTCCTCGGCCTCGGCCAGCCGCGCGCGGGGCACGAGCACGCGGGTGAGGCCGCCGCACACCTGCCCGCTGTTGCGGAAGGCGTCGGCGATGCCGGCGGTGACCGCCCCGGCGATGTCGGCGTCCTCGAGGATGACGTTGGCGGACTTGCCGCCGAGCTCGAGCCCGACCCGCTTGACCGTGCGGGAGGCGATCTCCATGACGCGGCTGCCCGCGCGCACGGAGCCGGTGATCGAGACCATGTCGACCAGGCGGTGATCGGCGATGGCCTCGCCCACCACCGGACCGGTGCCGCTGACCAGGTTGACGACGCCGGCGGGCAGGCCGGCCTTCAGGGTGCCCTCGGCGAAGAAGAAGGAGCTGCGCGGGGCGATCTCGGTGCCCTTGAGAACGACGGTGCAGCCCGCCGCGATGGCAGCGCCGACCTTCATCGCGATCATCAACAGCGGCACGTTCCACGGCGTGATCGCGCCGACCACCCCGACCGGGGCCCGGTGCACGAGCGTGTCCCCGACCGCCACGTTGAAGTCGACCTCCGCCAGCGCGTCGGCCGTGCCGCGAAGGTGCTTGATCGTGGACAGCGTCTGATGACCGGTGGCGATGCTCAGCGGCTCGCCGATCTCCTGAACGATCGCCTCGGTGATCTCGTCGGCCCGGCCCTCCACGAAGTCGGCCAGGTTTCGCAGTACCTCGGCCCGCTCGTCGAGCGTCGAACGGGACCAGCCGTCGAAGGCCCGGGCGGCAGCGGCCGCCGCCCGGTCGACGTCCTCGGGCGTGCCGTCCGGAATCGTGCCGATGATCTCCTCGGTGACCGGGTTCTCGACGTTGATGACGCCAGTGCCGGAGGACGGGACCCACTCACCGTCGATGAGGATGAGGTCCTGATTGATCACGCCGCCACCCCTTTGTCGCGAAGTTCATTATTACGAACTACAATTCGTAATTGCAATCACACTACGATGATCACACAGGGGTGTCAACGGGCCGGCTCCGCTCCCGCCGAGCCTCCACGGCCCAGCCGCCCGCCCGCAGCCACCCAGACCGACAGGGCGGCCACGAGCCGCTCGACCCCTGGGCCACCATGGCCGCCCCACAGCCGCCTTGACATGGCATCGGCTCGCTCGTAGCGTGCGTCCGCATATAAGGACATCAGTTCTTATATAAGAACGATGGACGTCCTCGGGTGGCGCGCGGCCACCGATCCGGAGCCGAGGAGACGATGCGGCCGTCCGGTGCGGGGTCATGTGCCCCGGCACAGCGAGACCCGATCCGCGGTCGTGCGGCGAGCCGCTCCTCTTCCTGCCGTTGGGAGCACAGATGCAGTTCGGCCGGTTCTACGAGGAGTTCGAGGTCGGCGCGGTCTACAGGCACTGGCCTGGAAAGACGGTCACCGAGTACGACGACCATCTGTTCTGCCTGCTCACGATGAACCACCACCCGCTGCACCTGGACGCCAACTACGCCGAGCACACCACCCAGTTCAAGCGCAACGTGGTCGTCGGGAACTACGTCTACTCGCTGCTGCTCGGGATGTCCGTCGCCGACGTTTCCGGCAAGGCGATCGCCAACCTGGAGGTCGAGTCGCTGCGGCACGTGGCGCCGGTCTTCCACGGGGACACGATCTACGGCGAGTCGACGGTGCTGGACAAGGTGGAGTCGAAGAGCAAGGACGACCGCGGCATCGTGACGGTCGAGACCCGCGGCCTCAACCAGGACGGCACCCTGGTCTGCGTCTATCGGCGCAAGGTCATCGTGCCCCGGCGGGTCCGCTGAGACGCCGCCGCGGCTGAGCCGTGCGCAGCGATCAGTCGCACCGGCCTCTGGCGACCGTCCACCGCTCGGGCCGCCCGGCCCTACGGACCAGGCGCCCGTCCTCCGACAGCCGGGCGAGGTGGGCGTAGGTCTCGGCGAGCGCTGAGCGCAGCGACCGCGGGGTGAACGAGTCGAACGGCCGCGCCCACCGCACCGCACGGGACACATCCCAGACGGTCTCCCGCCCCTCGCGCACCGCCTGCTCGATCTCGCGCAGCCGCGACTGGTGATGCACCTCCAGCACGCCGAGCCGGTCGGAGAGACGGTCGAACGACCACTCGTGCCCGGGCAGGGCCAGCAGGTTGTCGGGAAGGTCCCGGAGGTGCCGCAACGAGTCGAGGAAGTCCAGCAGCGGGTCGGCGGCCGACCCGGGACGCAGTGCCACGTTCGGGGTCACCTTGGGCAGAACGTGGTCACCGGTGAACACCAGGCCTCGTTCACGGTCGTGGAAGCACAGATGGCCGGTGGTGTGCCCAGGTGTGTGGATCGCGATGAGGGCACCCCCGGTGCCCGGCACCGCCGCGCCGTCGAGGAGCTCGACGTCCGTCTCGATTCCGGGCAGCGCCGCCTCGAGCTCGGCGAGCTCCGACTCGAGGCCCGCCAGCCGCGTCGCAGGCACCCCGCTCACGCCCAGCCAGTCGGCGATCTCCACGACACGGGCCCGCCGTTCCGCGGCGCCCACGCGGATCTGTGCCCGTTCGGCAGGGTGCGCGGCGATCCAGGCCGTGGTGTGCTCCCGGATGCGGCGGGCGAGCCCGTAATGATCCGGATGCGCGTGGGTGACGACAGCCCCGATCACCTCGTCGAGGCTGTGACCGGCCCGGGCCAGCCCGGATCGGAAGGCGCTCCACGCCTCGTCCGAGTCCCACCCGAGATCCACCACGACGATCCCCTCGGCCGCCCGCACCGCGTAGGAGTACGAGTAGGCGAGCGGACTCGGGAACGGGACCGCCGTCGCCCACACCCCGCCCGCCACCGCGAAGCCCTCGATCCGTCGGGTCGGCGCTTCCGCGGCGGCACGCGACTCACCCACATCTCCCCCTCACGCAACAGGGTTCCCGTGGTCGCGACGCTCCCACCGGCCCACGGAACGCCTCAGATGACCCCGGCCTCCCGCAGCTTGGCGATGTCGTCGACGGACATGCCCAGCTCCGCGGTAAGGACCTCGTCGGTGTCGGCGCCGACCTCGCGCGCCCGCGACGGCTCCACCATGGGCGAGTCCGACAGGAACAGCGGACTGCCGAGCGTCATGAACGAGCCCTGCTCGTCGGTGACGGTGCGGAGCACGCCGCGCTCGCGTACGTGCGGGTCCTCGAGCAGCTCCGGCAGGGTGACGACCGGAGCGGAGGGGATGCGTGCCTCCACCAGCATCCGCGCCAGCAGGTCCTTGGGGCGGGCCCTCGTCCAGTTCTCGACGACCGCGTCGACGTCGTCTATGTGGGCGCACCGGCTGCTCATGTCCGCGAAGCGCGGGTCGTCGGTGGCGGGATTCCCCATCAGCTCACACAGCCGCCGCCAGTGCGCGTCGGTCGGGCACAGTACGGCGATCCACCCGTCGTTGGTGCGGTAGGCGTTGTACGGGGCGACGGCCAGCCCGCCGTGCCGGTTGCCCGTGCGTTCGTGGCTCTCGGTCGCGCTGCTCAGCAGCCCGGCGATGTTGGACGTCAGCGACGGGACGATGGCGTCCTGCAGGGCCACCTCGACATGCTGACCGCGGCCGGTGCGGGTGCGTTGGAACAGCGCGGCGAGCACACCCCCGAGCATGTGCGTGCCCGCGACGAAGTCGACGACCGACGGGCCGGTGCGGACCGGCGCCCCGTCGGCGAACCCCGTGGTGCTCATGATCGCGCTGCGCGCCTGGATCGTGAGATCCATCGCCGGCTCGCCGGCATACGGCCCGAACGATCCGAAGCCTGTGCCCGACGCCATGATCAGGCCCGGGTTGATCGCACTGAGCTGCTCGTAGCCGAGACCGCGCCGGTCCATCGCCCCCGGCGACAGGTTCTGGACGAGCACGTCGGCGGTCCGGACGAGGTTACGGAGTATCTCCTGCCCGGCAGGTTGTTTGAGGTCCAGCCGGATGGCGCGCTTGCCGGAGTTGAGGAACCGGAACTGGATCGGGAAGCCGTCGTGGTCGACGGTGGGCAGCCGGCGGTACGGGTCCCCCTCCGGCGCCTCGACCTTGATGACGTCCGCGCCGAGGCGCGCCATCAGCATCGAGCAATAAGGGGCAAAGTAGAACTGCCCCACACAAATCACCTTCACGCCTTCGAGCGCGGTCATCCAGGGCCTCCGTGGTCACTCGGGCGCGAGCGTCGCGGATCGCGCGCCAGTCCGGATGTGCCGCAGTGAACTGCTCGACGCGCTGAGCACCGACACCACGGCCCGTTCGCATTTACGCACAGGAGTACGCATTTACAGCCCGATGCTAGGAGCGACACATATGACTGTCAACGCCTCCGACGCGATCGCGCATCGAGGGACACACCCCCGCATCCCGCCCCGCGGGACGCCCGGGACGTTGACAGCCCCCCATACGAGACCCTACCGTGCTGTTCGCACATACAATCGATCATTCGTATATACGCACCGCGGTACCAGGCATGCAGCCCCCGACACGCAGAGCGATGCGGACATCGAGGTCGGACAGGTCCCGCGAGCGGGGATCCACGGAGAACGATCTTTTGCAGAGGCGGTCCCGCCAGAGACGGCCGTCTGACGGTCGTGCCCTGGAGGGGCGCCATCGTCCCTGAAAACGGAAGGACATCTGCAACATGAAGGTGGGATTCATCGGGCTCGGCGCCATGGGCGCCGGAATGGCGCTCAACCTGCGCGCGGCCGGCTATGAACTGATTGTGCACGACCTCCACAGAGAGAGCGCCGCGGAACACGAGGCGGCCGGGGCGACCTGGGCCGACTCGGTCATCGATCTCGCCCGCCAGGTCGATGTGGTCCTCACATCACTACCGGGCCCGCAGGAAATGCAGGAACTGGGCCTCGGCGAGAACGGGCTGTGCAGCGGCCTGGGGGCGGGCACCGTCTGGTTCGACCTCACCACCAATTCGCCGACCGTGGTCCGCGAGGTGCACGAGACCTGCCGCAAGCACAGCATCGAACTGTTCGACGCGCCGGTGAGCGGCGGCCCCAAAGGCGCCCGGTCAGGCAAGCTCGCGATCTACGTCGGCGGCGATCAGGCGGCCTTCGAGCGCCACCGCGCCGTCCTCGACGCCATCGGCGACCAGGTGATCCTCGTCGGCGAGATCGGCGCGGGCAACACCGCGAAGCTGGTCCACAACTGCGCCAGCATGATGATCCGCTCGGCGATCGCCGAGGTCTTCACGATGGGAGTCAAGGCGGGTGTCGAGCCGGCGGCCCTCTGGCACGCAATGCGCCAGGGCGCGATCGGCCGGGCCCGCACGTTCGACCGCATCAGCGACCGCTACCTGCAGGGGGCTTTCGAGCCGCCCTCGTTCGCCCTGGCGTTGGCGAACAAGGACCTCCGACTGGCACTCGAACTGGCCGACGAGTTCGACGTCCCCATGCGCGCCGCCCGTCTCGTGCAGGAGGACTTCGCCGAAGCGCTCGAGCGCGGCTGGGGCGGTCGCGACTCGCAGACACCGCTGCTCCTGCAGAACGAACGAGCGGGCGTCGAGATCAAGCTCTCGGCCAGCGAGGTGCAGGAAGTTCTCGACCGCGGCTGAGACACCGAGCCGGACCGACGCACACCCGACACCGACGCAGGAGGAAAAACAGCGTGACCGACAAGGAGAACGGCCGGCGCGTCCTGAGTGAGCTCATGGGTGCCGACTATGTCGCGGCAAAGGACAAGAAGCGCAACTCCTTCAACGAGGTGATCCAGGATTACTCAGAAGAGGTCTGCTTCGGGCGGATCTGGTCCCGCGAAGGAATCGACCGCAAGCAGCGCAGCATCATCAACGTCGCGATGCTCACCGCGTTGAACAGGCCCGCGCAGCTCGCTCACCACATCGAGGGCGCGATGACCAACGGCGCCACAGTTGCCGAGATCCAGGAGATCCTGCTGCAGACGGCGGTCTACTGCGGGCTGCCCGCGGCGGGCGAGGCCTTCCGGATCGCGGAGGAGGTCCTGCGCGAAGGCGGACACCTCGACTGAGACTGTCTCGACCGTCACCCGGGGCGCGGCGCCACGCCGCCACCGGGCCGCCCACCTGGAGGAGCCCGCCCGGATGACCGGGTCCCGCACCCTGCTGCTGCTGCGGCACGGGGAGAGCTCCTGGAACGCCGCAGACCGCTTCGCCGGCTGGGTCGACGTGCCGCTGTCCGCACGCGGCCGGGTTCAGGCCGGCCGGTGCGGCGACCTGCTCCGCGACACCGGCCTCTTCCCCGACGTCGTGCACACCTCCCTTCTGCGCCGGGCCGTGTCGACCGCGGACCTCGCGCTCGACGCCGCCGACCGGCACTGGATCCCGGTCCGGCGCAGCTGGCGGCTCAACGAGCGCCACTACGGCGCACTGCAGGGCCGTAACCGCATGCAGGTCCGCGCCGAGTACGGCGCGGACCTGCTTCGTTTCTGGCGCCGCTCGTTCCACGGAACGCCGCCGCCGATCGCCCCGGGCAGCGTCTTCGGGCAGGACGACGACGCACGGTACCGGGAGCTGGGCGTGCACGTCCCCCGGACGGAGTCCATCGCGGACGTCCTCAACCGGCTCCGCCCGTACTACGAGTCGGAGATCGCGAACGATCTGGGTGCCGGCCGGACCGTTCTGGTCGTGGCCCACGGCAACGTCCTGCGTGCCCTGATCCGCCACCTCGGCGCCCAGGCCGGCGACCCGGCCGGCGACGACCTGAGCGAGGTGTGGCTGCCCACGGGCGCCCTGCTGCGCTACGACCTCACCGACGTCCTGCTGCCGGTCCGGTCCGGCGGTGTCCTGCTGAGCGCGTCGGGAGCGACGCAGAAATGACGGTGCCCACCGGCACAACTGCCGGTGGGCACCGTCGCGGGCGGATCGCCGTGGGGAAGCGGATCGCCGTTGGTCCGGGTCGCCATCGCCGCGATCGCGCCGCCGCTACCGGATTGCGCCGTCCCGGTGCAGCGTCTGCAGTTCGTCGTCGGTGAAGCCCCAGTCCGCCAGGGCTTCCCGGGTGTGCTCCCCGGGCCTGGGCGGGGCCGTCCGGATGGCCGCCGGGGTCCGCCCGAACCGGGGCGCCGGCGCGGGATGGGGGATTCCGTCGAGTTCCGGGAAGCCGTCACGCGCCTGGTGATGGGGATGTGCGGACACCTCCCCGAGGGACAGCACGGGCGAGTAGCAGCCGTCGACGTCGGCGAGCAGCTTGGTCCACTCGTCGCGGGTGCGGGTCGCGAAGACCGTCGCGAGCCGGCGCCGCAGTTCGGCCCAGTCGGTACGGTCGATCGTCGACACCGGCATGGTGATGCCGTCGAGGTCCACGCCGATGGCGTCGAACAGCACCCGCTGGAACTTCGGCTCGATCGCGCCGATCGCGACGTACCGGTGGTCGCTCGTCTCGTAGACGTTGTAGAACGGCGCGCCGGAGTCCACGTAGTTCGTGCCGCGTTCGTCGCTCCACGTGCCCATCATCCGACGTCCGTGGTACAGGGTCATGAGCAGCGACGCCCCGTCCACCATCGCCGCGTCGACCACCTGGCCCCGGCCCGAGCCGCGCGCCTCCAGCAGCGCGCACACGATGCCGAAGGCGAGCATCATGCCTCCGCCCGCGTAGTCACCGATCAGGTTGAGCGGGATGGCGGGCGGCCCGCCCGCGTAGCCGAGGGGGTCGAGCGCCCCGGCGAGCGCGATGTAGTTGATGTCGTGGCCGGCCTTGTCCGCCAGGGGCCCGGTCTGCCCCCAGCCCGTGCCGCGCCCGTAGACGATCCGCGGGTTTCGCTGCAGGCACGCGTCCGGGCCGATCCCGAGACGTTCGGCGACGCCGGGCCGGTACCCCTCGTAGATCGCGTCCGCCCGTTCGACCAGACGCAGCACCACCTCGGGGCCGGCTCCGTGCTTGAGATCGACGACCACGGAGCGCCGTCCGCGGTTGTACAGCTCCAGGCGGTGGTCGGGCGCCTGCGGACGGACGGGGGGATCCGGCCGGTCGATGCGCAGGATCTCCGCTCCCATGTCCGCCAGGAGCATGCCAGCGAAGGGCCCGGGGCCCCGGGCCGCGATCTCAAGGACGCGCGTCCCTGCGAGCGGGCCGGAGCCGACGGGCGGGCTCATGGTGCTCCGACGTTGGTCAGGTTGCGCGGCTTCCACCGCAGCAGGCGCTTCTCCAGCAGCGTCACGAGCGCGTTGATGATGGTGGAGACCACCACAAGCACCGCGATGCCCGCGAAGACGCCGGCGGTGTAGAAGTTACCCGCCGACCGCTGGATCAGATAACCGATGCCGGTGTTGGCGCCGATGATCTCGGCGGTGACCGCCGCGACGAGCGCGTAGGGCACCGAGACACGCAGGCCCTGGATGATCCAGGTCGCGGCCGAGGGTATCCGGACCTTCAGCTGCACCGTGAGCCTGGACGCGTTCATCACCTTCAGCACGTCGATAAGGCGCTGTTCGACGTCACGCACACCTTCGTAGGTGCTGTAGAAGACGAGGAAGAAGACGATGAGGCTGACCAGCGCCACCTTGGAACCCAGGCCGAATCCGAACCACAGGATGAAAAGCGGCACCAGGGCCAGCCGCGGGACCGCGTTGAGCGCGACGATGAACGGCTGGAAGATCTCGCCGAGCATCGGGCTGCTGCCCAGCACGATGCCCACCAGAACGCCGAGCACCGCGCCGATGGCGAACCCGTACACCGTCGCGATGACGGTCGCCTGGATGCTGTCCAGCAGCACACCGTCATCGACCCAGCCGGTCAGCGCCGACCAGATCTCGGACGGCTTGCTGACGTAGAAACTGTCGATGAGCACGCCCGACTCGGTCGCGGGGTCCCCGCTCGCGGTCTCCCAGAGTGCCAGCACCCCGACCGGGAGTACCACCCGCGAGATGAGGACGATCAGCCGCTTGATGTCCATCGGGCGGCGCGGCTTGCGGGCCGCGGTGGTGGACGACTGCTCATCCAAGCCGGTGACGGTGGCCGCCACGGGGCCGCCCAGCACACCGCCCTGCGCGCCGCCGCCCTGCGGCCCGGCCGGCACTGCGGCCTGCACTCCGGCTGTTGTCGACACCGGCGTCGGGTTCACGATGCCTCCTTGGCGGGTGAAGAGTGGTCCAGCAACTTCCACAGTCGTTCCCAGAGCTCGCCGTAGACCGGGCTGAGCCGCAGGTCGGCGAGGTCACGCGGCCGCTCCAGCGGCACGTCCTCCACGTGGACGACGCGGCCCGGGCGGGTTCCGAACACGACGACCTTGTCTGCCAGCAGAAGAGCCTCATCCAGATCGTGCGTTACGAAGATGATGGTTTTGCGGTCCCGTTCCCAGATCCGCAGCAGCTCCTTCTGCATCGTGAACCGCAGCTGCGCGTCGAGCGCCCCGAACGGCTCGTCCATGAGCAGCGTCGAGGGGTTGTACACCAGGCCCCGCGCGAGCGAGGCACGCTTCTGCATGCCGCCCGACAGCTGCGAGGGGTACCGCTGCGCGAAGCCCTTGAGCCCCACCAGCTCGATCACCTCGGCGACCCGCTGGCGGCGCTCCTTGCGGGGCACCCGCTCGATCTCGAGGGCGATCCCGACGTTCTTCTCCAGGGTGCGCCACGGCAGAAGATTGTCGTGCTGGGTGATGAACCCGACCCCGGTGTTGACCCCGTTCAGCCGCTGACCGCGGAAGTAAACGTCACCCTCGCTTGGTGCCAGCAGCCCGGCTGACATGTTCAGCAGCGTGGTCTTGCCACATCCGCTCGGACCGATGAAGCAGACGAACGAGCCGCTCTCGATATCGAGATCGACCGACTCGAGCGCGGTGAACTCCCCGTCACCGGAGCGGAACTTTCGGCTGACCTTCTGGAAGGAGAACTCCGGGGCCTTCTCCGTCGAGGTAGCGGTCTTCCCGGGCCCTGCGCTCCCGGTTGGCGGATTCTTCGACATCATCGCCTCCTCGTCACGGCTGCGCGGCCTTCGCGGCGCTCAGGTCGTAGATGTCGTCGAAGCCGAAGGTGAGCGGCGAGTCACGGTTGAGGTTCACGAGCCGGACCTGGTTGTCGAACATCTCCTGGGTCGTCAGGGGAGACGCGTCCTTGTAGGCACCGACCGCGACCTCCCAGCCCGCGTTGAAGGCCGTCTCGTTCAGGTTGGCGAACTGCGGCAATCCCCGCACCTTGTCCCGCAGCTCATCGGTCGGGTTCTGCAGGTCCCGGTCGGCGAGCCACACGGCCTGCATGACACGCTTGGCGATCTCGGGATTCTGCTCCAGCCAGGAGCGGGTGGTGTAGTACTCGTGCGAGGCCAGCGGAAGGATGGACGGAAGGTCGACCGCCCAGTTCAGCCACAGCCCGCCCCAGCCCTCCGCCTCGGGGAAGTTGACCCGCGGGAACGACTGGGCGAACCCGCTGACCCGGCCCTGCCGCGTGGTCGCGATCTGGGCGGAGGCGTCGTTGTTGGGAAGGATCGTCACGTCGCGATCCGGATCGACTCCGTACTCGCTGAGCATGACGCGCAGATAGGTGTTGCCGGTGGAGCCCTCCGGCGAGGAGGTAAGAGTGAGGCCGCGCAGCGCCTGGACGCGTTCTTCCGCGGACGACTCCGGTGTCACTCCGCGCTCGGCGAGAGTGTCCAGCGTCTCCTGGTTCAGCGCCAGCCCGAAGGTGATACTGGGGTTGGTGGTTCCGAGGCTGACGAGGTCGGTCTTGCCCTCGGCATAGGCGTTGTACAGCGAGCCTGCACCGGACGTACCGATGTTGGTGTCCCCGGAGATCACGGCCTGGGTGATCAGAGATGCATTGCTGGCGTTCGAGAAACTGACATCGGCGTCGAGTCCGACCTGCCTGAAGTAGTCCTGCGCAACGATGACCACGGTGGGGAGGTCGGTAAAGGTCGCCGAGGTCGACATGATCTTTACCTTCAGCGCCCCGTCCGACCCCGCGCTGTTGTCCGAGGAGCCCCCGCAGCCCGCGACTATACTCCCGGCGACCGCGAGGACAGCGACAGCGGACACGGTCCGGCGCGGCCTCGGCGACGAAGACGACCTTCGTAAGGGAAGTAAGGACAGTCGTCGCATAGCGGGCATTTGTGGCTCCTTTGTCGCGGACGTCAGAACGTGCCTGAAGTCGCCGAAGCAGCCACGGCATGACACAGCCGTGGCTACTACTTTGGTGGGCTTTCGCGTCGATCGGGCAGCGTAAAGAGGACGTGGGTGCGGTGCGTGGGACCCCGCTCGCCGTGGTACTCGCACCACCGCGAATGGGCCCGACGGATCTCGCGATCCACGGCGGGCAGATCTTCACGCAGCAACTGGACGTATATACGACCGTGTGACCGTACTAACGATTGGCAGAAAGGTAGGGCGGCGGATCGACCCTGTCAACAGGCGGTATAGCCACACGTCCGCGGCGAGGCACCCTGGCGCGGCGCGCGACGTCCCATCACACCGGCGGGCCGCACTCCCGACACTGCCCGGCGGTATGCTGCAGCGCGACCACCCCGCCACGTCCAGTAGCAGTCTGCTACAGCGGTTCGCGCGGTGAGGCCCCCGACCGGTCGCGCCACTTCGCGATGTGGCACTTGATGAGTTCGCCGAGTTCGTCCAGCCGCGGGTCGACGTGCACGCTCTCGCCGACGAGGGTCACCGCCGCGATCGCGCGTCCGGTGGCGTGCGGCAGGACGACCGCGACTCCCGTGCGCCGGCTGGTGGCATTGACGCTGACCGCGACCCCCGACTCGCGGATGCCCGACAGCGCGGCCAGGAACCGCTCGACCTTCTCGACCTCGTCGGGCCCCCGCCGCCGCAGGTAGGCCTGGAGCTCCGACGCGGGCAGCGCCGCGAGGAGCGCCCGCCCGCCGGCCGTCGTCAGGAGGCTGCGCCGGATGTTGGATCGCGCCTGGAACACGGTCATCATGTCGCTGCCCGTATGCGCGATGTACAGCAGGCTGTCGCCGGACCGGACGCCAACGAACGCGGTGAGGCCCGCCTCCCGGTGCAGGGTCTCGAGATCGGCCGTCGACACCAGGCCCGCGCGGACGTCGCCGCTGGCGATGGTCAGGCTGAAGAACGCGGGCCCCAGGTAGAGCCGGTGGTCCTGCTCCACGAGCCAGTCGGTGTCCAGCAGGCCCCGGATGAACCCGTAGACCGAACTCTTGGGCGCTTCGAGCACACGGGTCAGCTCCGCGTAGCTGATCCCCGGGCGGTAGACGACCTCCTCGAGGATGCGGGTCACCCTCGTGATCGTGCGATGACCCTCGACCACGTTCTGCACGTCCTTCCGTCACGAGCCCCGAACCGAGCCCCGCCGCAGCCGGCCACACGGGCGGTCTGCGCCACGGATGCCTGCACAGTAACCGCAGGCGCGGCGGACCGGCCGCCGCGATGGACGGCGCGGCACCCCGGTCACCGTGACGCACCGGACGGAGCGCTGGCAGGCGCATTGACCCGGGTTTCCGTGCGCTGTACCGTCGCGATCGCCAAGAGGAACGGTTGTTCGTATATACGACCACGGTAGTACATGTGACCCCGCGTCCCCGCGGTGCTCGCGCAAGGGAGACAGTCGTGATCGAAAAAAGAACGATCTTCATCGACGGTGAGTGGGTCAGCTCGGCGGGCACCGGCACCCTGACCGTCATCAACCCGGCCACCGAGGAACCGCTCGCGACGTTACCGCGTGGCCACGCCGACGACGTCGACCGCGCCGCCCAGGCCGCCGCGCGAGCGTTCGAGTCCTGGTCGCGCTCGACGGTCGACGACCGGATCGACATGCTCACGCGCATCGCCGACGTCCTCGACACGCGGGCCGAGGAGCTGGCGCGCACGATCGTGAGCGAGGTCGGCACACCGATAACGCTCGCCCGCGGCTCGCAGTCCGCCACCGCCATCAACGACCTGCGCATCGCCGCGGCGAGCCTGAAGGACATCGTGTGGGAGGAGCGGTTCGACGACACGATCGTGCGGCGCATCCCCGCGGGTGTGGCCGGGGCGATCACCCCGTGGAACGGGCCGATGCGGATGATCGCGCTCAAGGCGGGCGCGGCCATCGCCGCGGGCTGCACGATGGTGCTCAAGGGCACCGAGGTCGCGCCGCTGAGCGCCTTCCTGTTCGCCGAGGCCGCCGCCGAGGCCGGCCTGCCCAGGGGCGTATTCAACCTGGTCAGCGGGACGGGCCCGGAGATCGGCGAGGCGCTCGCGACCCATCCGCTCATCGACATCGTCTCGCTCACCGGCTCGGTGCGCGCGGGCAGCCGGGTGATGGAGCTGGCGTCCCGGTCGGTCAAGCGCGTGGCCCTGGAGCTCGGCGGCAAGTCCGCCAACATCATTCTTGCGGACGCCGACCTGGAGAAGGCCGTCGTCGACGGGCTCGGTGACGCCTTCCGCAACTCCGGCCAGGTCTGCGGCGGCCTCTCGCGCATGCTGGTCCCCCGCGGGCGGCTGGCCGAAGCCGAGGAGATCGCCGCGGCGAAGGCGACGAGCTACGTGATCGGCGACCCCCTGGACGAGGCCACGACCCTCGGGCCGGTGGTCTCCGATGCCCAGCGCGACCGCGTGCGCCGCTACATCCAGACCGGCATCGACGAGGGACTGCGGCTGGTCGCCGGCGGCCCGGAGGCGCCGGAGCACCTCGACCGGGGCTACTACGTGCAGCCGACCGTCTTCACCGGTGACAACAGCAGCAGGCTGGCCCAGGAGGAGATCTTCGGACCGGTGGTCATCATCATCCCGTTCGACGACACCGACGAGGCCGTCGCCATCGCCAACGACTCCGACTACGGGCTCGCGGGCGCGGTCTGGGCGGCCGACCCCGCGCGGGCACGGGACGTCGGC
The DNA here is from genome assembly GCF_004337455.1 of Parafrankia sp. BMG5.11. Classification (NCBI taxonomy): domain Bacteria; kingdom Bacillati; phylum Actinomycetota; class Actinomycetes; order Frankiales; family Frankiaceae; genus Parafrankia; species Parafrankia sp. BMG5.11. The sequence goes on from NZ_SJXI01000162.1 coordinate 21,391, forward strand.
CGACGCATCCGCACCGGACGCGTACGGATCAACGGCGCGCCCATCGACATGCGCGCCCCGCACGGTGGCCTCAAGCGGTCGGGCATCGGCCGGGAGATGGGCCGGTACGGGATCGAGGAGTACCTCGAGTACCAGTCGCTCATCAGCTGAACCCCGGACCCGGCGAGCCATCGAGAGGCAGTCATCGTGATCACCGCAAAGGCCCGGGCCATGAGCGGCCCGACGGCACCGTTCAGCACGATCACCGTCGAGCGCCGCGACGTCGGCCCGCGCGACGTGCTGATCGACATCGCCTACGCCGGGGTCTGCCACACCGACGTCCACCACGCCCGCGCGGAGTTCGGGCACACCCGCTATCCGATCGTGCCCGGTCACGAGATCGCCGGCATCGTCCGCGAGGTGGGCGCGGAGGTCGCCGGGCTGACCACCGGCGACCACGTGGGCGTCGGCTGCCTGGTCGACTCGTGCCGGGACTGCCCCGCCTGCCGCGCGGGGCAGGAGTCCTACTGCCGCCGCGGCAAGGTGCTGACCTACAACGGGGTGGGCCGCGACGGGGCAACCACCTTGGGCGGGTACAGCGAACTCGTGGTCGTCGACCAGCGGTTCGTCGCCCGCATCCCCGACGCCCTGCCGCTGGACGCCGCGGCGCCCCTGCTCTGCGCGGGCATCACCATGTACCAGCCGCTGCGGCGCTGGGGCGCGGGCCCCGGCAGGCGGGTCGGCATCCTGGGGTTCGGCGGGCTCGGGCACATCGGCGTCCAGATCTCCCACGCCCTCGGCGCGCGCACGACCGTCCTGGAACTCACCGAGGACCGCCGCGCCGACGCCGAGCGCCTCGGGGCGGACGACTACCGGACGACCGGCGATCTGGACGCACTGCGGGACTCGTTCGACCTGATCGTGTCGACGGTCCCGACGAACTACGATCTGTCCTCCCACCTCGACCTGCTCGACCTGGACGGCACGTTCGTCAACCTCGGCGTGCCCGACGAGCCGCTGCGCATCGACCCCTACACGCTGCTGACGAACCGGCGCGTGCTGGCCGGTTCGATGAGCGGCGGCATGCCGCAGACGCAGGAGATGCTCGACTTCTGCGCCGAGAACGGCATCAGGGCCGAGGTGGAGGTCGTCGCGGCGAAGGAGCTCGACCAGGTCTACGACCGCCTCAGTGCCGGCGACGTCCGGTACCGGTTCGTGCTCGACGTCGCGACCATCGCCGACTCCTGAGTCGTACCGCCCGCCTGAGCAGTGCTGCTCAGGCGGGCGGTACGGGCTCGATGAGTACGGGCTCGATGAGTACGAGCTCGATGAGTACGAGCTCCATCAGTACGAGCTCCACGAGTACGAGATGCACCGGTGCGAGCTACGCCGGTACGGCACGCCGCAACGGCTACGTCGTGGCCGTACCGCCCGCGTGCCACGTCTCGTCGGGGCGGCGCGGGTGGCGGTAGGCGTGGGCCGGCCGGAACGGGTCCGCGTCATCGGACCAGTCGCGGCGCACCGCGGCCCAGCGTTCCATCAGGTCGTCCTCATGGGCGTAGTCGAACCGGTCACCGAGCCGCTTCTCCTCCGGACCGCCGGGCACGGGCGGGTGTTCGACCAGCCAGTCGACCGTCGCGCCGAGGGCGTCCGCCGCGGGGGTGGTGTCGGCATAGCCGAGCTCCGCCCGGCTGCGGGCGTTGCCGCGCAGCCGGTGGTCGGGCCCGTGGCGCCAGTACGGGTGGCACGGGGTCGCCAGCGGGTAGGGCATGTCGACCAGTTCCACGTCCACGCCGAGCCGGGCGGCGATGAACTCGATGCGCTGGCGCATCGTGAACAGGTTGTCGTCGGCGACCACGAACTTGCGCCCGGACGCGGCCGCGCGGTGGTCCACCGCCAGCAGCACGGCATGCACCGCATGCTCGGTGTAGAGCCTGGTCTCCATGCGGATGGCCCCGTCGGCGACGACGATGCGGCGCCTGCCGTCGAGGATCCGCCGCACGATGCACCACTCGTGCGGCGCGACCTGCCGCGGGCCGTAGACCACGGGATAGGCCAGGAGGGTCGCCGCGAACGCGCCCGCCGCGTGGGCGTCGAACAGGGCCTGTTCCGCGGCGGCCATCCTGACCGCGAGCGTGCCGTGTGCGGGGTCCTGTTCCAGGTGCTCGGCCTCTTCGGGGGGCAGGGCGGGCCGGCCCAGCGCTCCCCAGCGCGGATCGGCGGCGTGCGCGAGGGAGCCGTGGGCACCCCCGACGGCAACCACCCGGTCGGTGCGGCCGGCGAGGACCTGCGTGGTGACCGCGAGCCGCCCGTACTGAGCCACCACGAGGTCGAACTCCGCCCGGCCCAGGCCGGCGCCGAGCGTGTCCGGCCAGTGCGGGTCGGTGTGGATGTGGCGGACCTCGGCGGGCAGCTCGACCTCGTGCTGGCCGCCGTGCAGGATCGTCACGTCGAAGCCGCGGTCGAGCAGTCCGCGCACCACTCCCGGCCCGGTCGGCCCGGTGCCACCGATGACAAGCGCGGAACGCGACACAGCCTCTCCTCGCACTCAGTTCTGGCCGGCACTGTTTGGCCGGCGCTGTTTCGTCGGCACTGCTTCGGCAGGGGTGTCGTGCCGCAGCCGTACCCGGCCCCGGTGCGCGCCGACGCGGCGCGCACCGGGGCCGGGATGCTCACCGGGAAGCGGCGGCCTCGGCGGCGAACTCCGCGGCGAGCGCATGCTTGTCGATCTTCTCCGACCCGAGCACCGGCAGTTCCTCGGTCTGGAAGCGCCACCGGGTCGGGATCGCGAAGGACGCCAGGTCCGAGCGCAGGACCTCGATGACGTACTCCGCTAGGTCCGGCCGGCCCGCGGTGGCCTCGTCGACCACCACGACCGCCGCGACCTCCTCCCCCAGGTCAGCGTGCGGCAGGCCGATCACCGCCGCATCGAGAACGCCGGGCACGCCGACCAGCGCGCGCTCGACCGACAGCGGCGCGATGTTCTCGCCCCCACGCAGAATGAGGTCCTTGCTGCGGCCAGTCACCCAGAGATAGCCGTCCTCGTCGAGGTAGCCCAGGTCACCGGTGTGCAGCCACCCGTCGCCGTCGATGGGGCCGGACGCCTCCCCGTAGTAGCCGAGCATCTGCGACGCGGCGCGGAGCAGGACCTCGCCGTCCCCGCCCGGTGCCCGGTCACCGAAGGTGATCTCGACGGTGGGCAGCGGCAGACCGCAGCAGCCGGGCCGGTCACGGGTGTCGCGGCCGCTGGCCGCGGTGGCCTGCCCACCGTTCTCGGTGAGGCCGTAACCCGTGGCCACGCGTGCCTGGACGGACGGCAGCTCGTCGCGGATCCGCTGGTACAGACTGGGGTGGGCGGGGGCACCGCCCAGCGTCAGTGACCGCAGGCTGTGCAGGTCGACCGGCCGCTGCGCCTGGGCGTCGAGCAGCCGGCTGACCATGGTGGGGACGGCGCTCCAGCGGGTGACACCGTGCGCGGCGATGAGGTCCATCGCCGCGTGTGCGTCGAACTTGCCTTGCGGGAACACCAGGGTCTCGCCGACCACGACCCCCCGCACGAGGGTCTGTACGCCGCCGATGTGGAACAGCGGCCCCGTGTGCAGGGCGACGCTGGGCGCCGCGCCCTCGAGTTCCTGCGGAAGCCGCTTGGTGATTCTCAGCAGCGAGTGCAGGCCGGAGATGATCGAGCGGTGCGAGAGCACGACCGCCTTGGGGAATCCGGTGCTGCCGGAGGTGAACAGAATCAGGGCGGGCTCGTTCTCGTCGTCGCTGTCGGGACGCTCAGGCGGCGCGCCGTCGACCGCGTCGGCCATCAGCCACGGCGCGACGGGACTCCCGGCCGGCACCTTGTGCTCCAGCCGGCGGTCGGCCAGCACGGCGACGGGTGTGAGCGCCGTGAAGGCGTGCTCCATCTCCCGGGTGCTCCACCAGGCGTTGACCAGCACCGGAACGGCGCCGAGCCACCAGGTGGCCCAGAGGTTCACCACCCAGTCCGGGCTGTTCCAGCCCAGCAGCGCGACCCGGTCCCCCCGGCCCACCCCGTGCTGGCGCAGCTGGGCCGCCTTGCGACCGACCGCGGGCACGAGGTCGCCGAAGTCGAGCCGCACGTCGCCCTGCACGGCGTGGGCCCGGCCCGCCCAGCGGTCGGCATGGTCCAGCAGGGACTCCAGCCTCCGCGCCCGCGGCTCGTACATTCGGAACGGGACGCCGCCTACCTGCTCGACAGTGACATCGCGTCCCCACGAAGGGATCGGGCCGCTCATCGCCGCTTCCTCTCTCCGCCGTCCACGCGGGCCATGCGGCCGACGGGGCTCGGCAATGGTCATCTGCCCGTCTGCTCGCGTATTCGGCTCGACGGACTTGTTCGCAAACAAACTCGGACTGCCGACAGGCGCTTGACGACCTGCAACCGCCCAGGGCGGCGCGCGCTCAACGGAAGACCCGACGCTCGACCACCAGCGGGTCGTGGCTCGGGATCACCTCGCAGCCGAACCGCTCGATCCGCCGCACGCTCTCCTCGTAGGCCACGAGATCGGTGAAGAAGCCGGACGGGATGCGGTCGGCCTCCGCGTCGCCCGCCCAGTTCTCGTACAGATCGACGCAGTCACCCGCGAGCAGGTAGCGGTTCGTCTCAGCCTCGACCACGACCCCTTGTGAACCCGGCGTGTGACCGGGCAGGGCGACCACCGAGACCCCCGGCGCCAGGTCGGTGTCGCCGTCAATCGCGTCGATCCGGTCCTCGGCACGCAGCCACGCCGGGACCAGGTCGGGAACGGCCTCGAACTGGCGTCGATGCCACTCGACCGGCTTCCGCGCGAAATCGATCTCGCGACGCTGAAGGACGATGCGGGCATTGGGGAACAGATGATTGTTGGAGCAGTGGTCCCAGTGCAGGTGGGTGTTGACGACCAGACCCACCTCATCGGGGTCGATGCCCAGCGCGCGCACCGCCGCGTCGGGCCGCTCCTCGGGCGTCTGCTCCATCCTGATCCGGTGGTGCTCCCAGGCCCGGCTCAGGTCGGCCCCGGTGTCGACGATCACCGGAGTGGCACCACCCTGGATCACGAACATGATCAGCGGGATGTCCAGGGTCTCGCCCCAGCCCCGGAGGTAGGTGAGCGCGGCCTTCTGGAGGCCGAAGACGCGGCCGACCGAGACAGCTGTGACTGTCAGCTTCACGATGTCACCCCCTGCTGCGCCGCGGGCGTCTCGATCAATTCGTCGCCGACGGTCTCCCGCAGAGCCAGTACGCACAGCAGGCTCACCAGGCAGTAGGCGGCCAGAAACAGGCCGAACACGAATCCGCCGTGGCTTCCGATGATGCTGGCGGCGACGAGCGGAGGTACCGCGCCGCCGACAACGCCCGCGAGGCTGTAGGAGAGCCCGGCCGCGGTGTAGCGGTAGCGGGTGTGGAACAGCTCAGACAGGAACGACCCCGCGACGCCGAATCCGTGACCGGCGATCAGGAAGGTCACCGCCATCCCGATCCAGAAGGCGGTAAGTGTGCCCGTGTCCAGCAGCGGAAACAGGACCAGCGCCCAGGGGATGCCGACGGTGTTGGCGGCCAGCAGGACCCGCCGACGGCCGAACCGGTCACTCAGAATGCCGCCCGAGATGATCGCGCAACCATTCACAACATTGCCGACAATGCCGGCCGTCAGCACCTCGGGTCGACTCAGGCCCAGGGTGGCAGTGCCGTAGTTGGTCAGGTATGCGATCCCGATGTAGCCGAGCGAGAAGGCCGTCACCAACGCGCCCGCTCCGAGCAGGAGCTCCTTCCACTGGTTGACCACGGCCTCCTTGAACGGCAGCCCGCGGCTACTGCGCTGACGCTTCGCCTCGGCCTCGAACGCGGGGGTCTCCTCGATCCTCAGTCTCACGTAGAGACCGACGGCGATAACCACGAAGCTGCCCAGGAACGGGAGGCGCCATCCCCAGGACGTGAAGGTCTCCTCGCTCATGTAGAGCGCCACGGCGAGGAACGTGGACAGGGCGAGGATGTTCGCGAGCGCGCCGCCGAGATTGGTGAACATGGACCAGAAGCCGCGACGGCCCTTCGGCGAATGCTCGGAGGTGAACAGCGTCGCACCCGCCCACTCGCCGCCGGCGGCGATGCCCTGCGCGACGCGGAGCAGGACGAGCAGAATGGGTGCCGCGACCCCGATGCTCCCCGCCGTGGGCAACGCGCCGATGAGCACGGTGGACACGCCCATCAGCGACATCGTGAAGATCAGAGTCCGCTTGCGCCCGAGCCGATCACCGAAGTGCCCGAACAGGATCGCCCCCAGCGGGCGGGCGACGAACGCGACTCCCTGGGTCGCGAACGACACAATGGTACCGCCATTGCCACCAAAGGCCGGGAAGAACGCGTCCGCGAAGACCAGGGCCGCCGCGGTGGCGTAAATACCGAAATCGTAGAACTCTACGACGGTCCCCAGTAAACTTGCCAGGGCGACCCTGCGCATCTTCTTTGGATCCGACTCATTTTCGCTGGCGATAGACCGGTCGGTGGCGGGACCCGGCGCAGGCACGTCTTGTAGCGTCATCAGGAAAACTCCGCGAGTTGTCGGGCGACCCGGATGGGCCGGATCTGACCTATCTATTCACTACCTTCGACAGGCTCTTTCCGGGCTTCTATGGATTGCACACCAGCCGCCAGGTGGACACCCGGCGGGCGCTCCTTTTCCCGGCGGGTGGCTCCTCACCCCGACCCATCCGCCATGTAGACGGCCCGACCCGGTAGCCGGGGCTCCTCGGCTGTTCGTCATGGACCGGGACAGGGCCCTGGCGGGGTCGTGCTCAGACCACGACCGGCGCCGCGGCATCACGGTCCGCGACTCAATCGGTTCGTATATACGAACTAGCATCTCCAATCAGGAACTCTGGAGGGAAATTAGCCGCGCCACCACGGGTGGTCAATAGCCCCACGCGAGCCACCCGCTCGGACCGGACCTCCCCCCGACCGCGTTGACACCCACGCCACACGGTGGAAGTATCCGTAATGGCGACCCGACGTTCTGATTTAGGAACGAGCGAGGGGGTTGGTCGATGCCGTCCGTCGAGGCCGTCCACCGGGGCCGCGGTCGGCCGCGTTCCGGTCACGGCGCACGGCGGCTCGTCCGTTCACGCCCGCGGGCCCCGGATCCGCCCACCCACCCTGCCGGCGTGGAACACCTCGATGCCCGCGGGCCAGGCCGGGCGCCGCCGGCTACGACCCGACGGCCGGGGAGCAGCCGGCTTCGTCCCGTTTCCGCGGGCCCCGCACAGGGAGTCGCCCGCTCGACCGCCACCGCACCCGTGGGCGTGGGGTCCTCCATCCATGGCCGCGGCGTCGCAGCGGCCACCCAGGCCCGGGTCCCCCAGCCGGTCGAAGCCCCCAGGCCACCGGACCACACCCACGCACTCCGCACGAACGCAGATTGGGAGCAGATGACGACGACACACGAGGAAAAGACCGACGGCATCGCGAGAGAACTGGCGCTGGGCACATTCACCGACGAGTTGCTCGAGGAAATGCGGGCGCTGATCGGGACGCAGCTGCGCACCGACGCCTGCGTCAACAACGAGTACGCGACCCGCCTCGCCATCCTGCGCTTCGCCGAGGGGATAGGTGACGACAACCCGCTGTGGACCGACGCCGACTATGCGGCGGGGACGCGGCACGGCGGCATCGTCGCTCCCCCCAGCTTCGTCTTCGCCTGCCTCGGCTCCGTCCAGGTGGGATGGCGCGGCCTGGGCGGGTTCCACGCCGAGACGACCATGACCTTCGAACGGCCGATCCGACTCGACGACAAGATCACAGCCACCGTGGTGTTCGACGGGTTCGACGGGCCGACCGACAGCAACTTCGGCGGCCGCCGCATCAAGGACTACCTGCGCCAGGAGTACCGCAACCAGCATGGCGAACTGGTCGCGACCTTCATCTGCTCCCGGATGCGCTTCGAGCGCGGCGAGATGCAGAAGCGGCGCGACTCCCGCAAGATCGAGCTGCCCCACCCGTGGACGGACAGCGAGCTCACCGCGATCGAGGCGGACGTCCTCGCCGAACGCCCCCGCGGCGCGGAGCCGCGCTACTGGGACGACGTTGCCGTCGGTGACGAGATCGACGTCATCACCAAGGGCCCGATCGGGCTGACCGACTTCATCGCCTACATCGCCGCGGGTGCCGCTCCCATTCCCCGGCTGTCCGCGCACGGGGTCGCGCTGCGGCGCTACCACAAGCACCCGAAATGGGCGTTCCGCGATCCGAACACACACGCCCTCGAACCGGTCTACTCGGTGCACTACAACGACTACGCGGCCCGCCTGCAGGGCGCCCAGATCGCCTACGACGTCGGCATCCAGCGCACCTGCTGGCAGATCCACTCCCTGACCAGCTGGATGGGCGACGACGGCACGCTCAAGGCCCTGCACGGCCAGTACCGCAGCCACGTATACCTCTCGGACGTGGTGCGACTGGGTGGCCGCGTGGTGGCCAAGGAGATCGACGCCGACGGCGACCATGTCGTGCGCGTGGAGACCTGGGCGACCAACCAGCGGGACACGAACGTCATGCCCGGATCCGCCGTCATCGCGCTCCCGAGCCGGGAGGGGGCACCGGCCGACCGGTGAGGCGCACGCCGTCGTCGCGGGCCGGACACCGCGCCCGCCGACGGCGTGGGCCCGGGCATGGACCCGCTCGCCGCCGGACGCATCACCCGTTCAACGGAGTCTGTAGTCCTTGAGCAGGGCGCGGCTGA
>NZ_SJXI01000163.1:0-2695 GCF_004337455.1 Parafrankia sp. BMG5.11
GGCTACCTGACCGGCGCTCTAGTGTTGGACGGGTGGATGACCGGCAGCCGGAACCTCGCGCCGCGAGCGGGGGAACCGGGCCTGGTGCGGCACTCGGCCCGCTGTGGGAAAGTCCGCCGGCGCCGCCCGGACCCGGGCTGACCCGCGCGGCGATCGTCGGAGCCGCCATCGACATCGCCGACCGCGAAGGGCTCGACGCGGTCTCCATCCGCCGGGTCGCGGCCGTGCTCGACGCCCGGCCGATGAGCCTCTACACCCACGTCCCGAGCAAGGACGACCTGCTCGACCTCATGACCGACCGGGTCGCCGGGGAGGCCGTCCTGACCGAGGCGCTGCCCACGGACTGGCGGGCGGCGATGCGGGCCATCGCTGCCCGCAGCCGGGAAGTGGGCCTGCGCCATACGTGGATGCTGCGGTCCGTCGTGAAACGCGGAAACATCGGCCCGAACGCCGTGCGACACATCGAGCAGTCGTTCGAGGCCCTCGCCGGCCTGCGGGTGGAGACCAGCCGCAGGATTGAAATCCTGCGGGCCGTGGACACGTTCGTGATCGGGCACATCCTCGGGGAGGTCTCCGCGCGCAAGCGCGAGGGCCAACAGGCGTGCGCCGCCGACGGCCCGGCCCCAGACCAGAACCTGGCCCCTGAGCGTCGCCTGGCCGCGGAGCAGGACCGGGCCCCGGCGCGGGCGGGTGGCGGCGGGGACGAGCGCGACCGTGGCACGGGAGCCGCGGTGCCCGGCCTGCCGGCCGAACCGCGCTGGCAGGCCGTCGTCGAGCATCTGCACCAGCTCGCGGCGAGTGGACAGCACCCGGCGCTCGCCGAGGTGCTGACCGAACCGCTCACGCTCTCGGGCGGGCATGCGGACCGGGCCTTCGAGCAGGGCCTCGACTGGCTGCTGTCCGGCATCGCCGCCACCCTGCCACCAGACGCCGCCGCGGCCTGATTCCCCGCCGGCGGTAACCGCCGAGGTCGACGTTGGAACAGGGGAGAACCCGGAAAGTCAACACGACTTTTCCCATTCGACTGCCCCACCCCCCGGCCAGCGGGCAGCATGCGCCAGGACCGGTGTCCAGATTGCCTGGACCCACCATCCCGACACCCCGCCGTCGCGCGCCGCCGTCGTGCGAGGCACGGAACGGCCGGAGGAGCCTGACGATGACCGAATCCACGTCGGAGCAGCCCCAACTCTCCTGGAACTTCGACGACCACGTGACCCCGGACGAGGTCGAGGCGCTCAATTCGCTGAACCGGCAGCTAGGCATAATCGACGCGTTGGGGACCGGCCTCAACGCAGAGCGGGCGGTTAAGGTACGTGAGATCTTAAATTCAACCAGGAATCACCTGGCGGAGATACGGCGGCGGGTCTCGAACCGTGCCGAACAGGATTTCGCTCGGAACCACTACCGTACGGCGTTCGCCTCGGCGTCGCTCGGGACCGAAGAGGAACTCCCCGCGACGATCCAACTGATGACGACCGACTGGAGCTTGTTCGGGGTCGTGAGCCGAATCGACGACCCGGAAGTTCTCGTCCAGATCACCAAGGACCTCCAGGTGTCGGCTTTGGGTGATCTTGGTGAATACACGATCGAACTCCGGACGACGCCGACAGAGCTGTCCGACCAGGCCGGCTGGCGAGAACGACGACTCGCCCTGCAGGCCCTGATATCGACGATCGAAAAGAACGTCGGCGGGCACCTGTCCAGCAGGGCTGCCGGTGCCTACCGGATAACCATTTTCAACCCAGGTAATCTCATCAGGAGTGTTACGGACGGGACCGTCAAGGGCACGGCGAAACACGCGACGGTCGGGGTCGCCGCCGCGGAGATCGGCACCGGAGTCACCCTGGACGACCGGCAGCGCCTCCGGAAAGTTCATCCACTCCTGACACTGCCGTGGTATGCGGAGCGGTTCACCGCCGACCCCGGGCTGCTCGCCCTGGAAGACCGCGAAAAAGTCAGTTACGCATTCGTGATGTCGGCGGTCCTCAAACTTGCCCAGATCTGGACGAGGTATCCCGACAGGCTGCACCTCCTGGAGGCCAAGAGCATGTGGGACGTGCTGCCTCGGACGCCTCCCGTCCAGATCCTGAACTCGCTGCGCCCCGTGGCGAGCACGGCGGCCCGCCGCATGGTCACCAACCGGGCGGTACCGGCCTGGGCGGCCGACTGGGGCCAGGTGCCCAGTGCCGAAGTCTGGGAGAAGGCACGCCGCCACGTTCTCGCCGAGGGTGAGATGGGCGGGCACCCGCCGGCCGCCGCGACCGTCGGCGGCCGTCCGGCGATGCTGTTCGAATACCGGGCCGGCATCCCGGACACCTTCGCGGACGCGTGGTGGAAGCGGATCTGACGACAGGTGTCCACCGTCGTCACGACGTCGCGGGTCGGAGACACGTGCCGTTTCATAGGGGTCCTCTGCTCGACGGAGGTGGCGATGTCCGAGACCTCCAGTACCCGCTTCTTCGGCAACCTCGACGACCTGGCGGCCACCTCGCGGTGCTGCGAGTGAGCTTGGCACGTGGCGTCGAGAAATTCTGGAAAAATATCGAAATCGGGCTTCGTTGTCTTGATCTGTCGGCCTGTCGGCGTTGCATGTTTGCGGCTCGCTGGTCCCGGGCAGCCAATCCTTAGAAAAATATCCCTAACGCCGACGTCGCCTCCGACCGGCCCGCCGACACGGTGTGAGGTAGAGCATGGC
>NZ_SJXI01000164.1:0-1423 GCF_004337455.1 Parafrankia sp. BMG5.11
TCACCTTAAAGCAGCGCCATTGAGCCATGTCCCGTCCGTTCACAATGCACACGAGCCACCCGGAACGGCCGCCAGTTGATGCTACGTCCCCGCGACATCCACGAAGCGGTCGAGCAGGCCCGCGCCAAACAGAACACCGACGGGTGGAAACAGCGCTACGCAACCCGCGCCGGCGTCGAGAGCACCATCCATCAATCAGTTGCCGTCACCGGGATCCGCCGCTGCCGCTACACCGGACTACCCAAGACCCGGCTTGCCCTGTGGGGTGCCAGAAGTCGGCTTGGGCCTGTGACCTGGGGTGATGCGACGATGCAGAGCTGGCGGCATGATGGTCAGTTGTGTCCGTGCGCCTGCTCTATCTGATCTTCGTGCGGGTGTGTGGCTGGCTGGTTCTCCTCGGTCGTTCGTCGGCGTCGAAGGACATCGAGTTGCTGGTGCTGCGGCATGAGGTTGCGGTGCTGCGCCGTACCCAGCCCAAGCCCCGGTGGGACTGGGTGGACCGGGCGGTGCTCGCCGCCCTGATCCGACTCCTGCCCAGGGCGCTGCGAGTGCACCGGCTGGTCACGCCTGGCACCGTTCTGCGGTGGCACCGCCGCCTGGTCACACGGAAATGGACCCACCCGCAGCGGACCGGACGGCCACCGATCAGCTCGGAGATCGCCACGCTGATTGAGCGGCTCGCGACCGAGAACCCGACGTGGGGCTACCCGCGGATCCAGGGCGAGGTCCTCAAGCTCGGCCACCGGGTGAGCGCCTCCACGATCCGCCGGGTCCTGAAGTCTTTGGGGCTGCCCCCGGCTCCGCAACGGCAGACCGACGCGACGTGGCGGCAGTTCCTGCGCACGCAGGCGTCGACGATGCTGGCGGTGGACTTTTTCCACGTGGATTGCGCGGTGACGTTGCGGCGTCTGTACTGCTTCTTTGTCATCGAGGTCGGCTCCCGCTCCGTCCACGTCCTCGGGGTCACCGCCCACCCGGACGGCCCGTGGACCACCCAACAAGCCCGGAACCTTCTGATGGATCTCGGTGACCGGGCTGCCGACTTCCGGTTCCTGGTCCGTGACCGGGCCGGGCAGTTCACCGCGTCGTTCGACGCAATCCTCGCCGATGCCGGTATCGACGCGGTCACGATCCCACCCCGGACTCCGCGGGCGAATGCCTACGCGGAACGGTTCGTCCGCACGGTCCGGGCCGAGGTCACCGACCGGATGCTGATCTTCGGTGAGCGGCATCTGCGCGCTGTCCTGGCCGAGTACGCACGGCACTACAACGGACGGCGACCCCACCGCGGCCGCGACCTTCAACCACCACGGCCCGACCATCCCGTCGCCGACCTGGCCAGGGAACGGATCAAGCGCCAGCCTGTCCTCGGCGGCCTGATCAACGAATACGAACGAGCCGCCTAGGGTCTGTTCCAAGTTCG
>NZ_SJXI01000165.1:0-1432 GCF_004337455.1 Parafrankia sp. BMG5.11
CATGACGACTGTGTAAGCCGGAGGTGGACCAGGATCGACCTGCCTGACTGATCGGGGTAGGTCGGAAAGGGACACCGAATGACGCAAAACCCGACGCTTCGGACTCGCGACGAAGAGCGCGACGAAGAGGCGGCCCGGAGAATCGCGGATGCTTTCTCTCCCGAGGCGATCGACGTGTTGTTGAAGGACGCGAAGGCCGCCGGTACCCCGATCGATGGGGTCGACGGGTTGTTGAACCAGATGACGAAGGCTGTCCTGGAGCGCGCGCTGCAGGTCGAGATGACCAGCCATCTGGGCTACGAGGTCGGCGACCCGGCCGGGCATGGGACGGGGAACTCCCGGAACGGGAAGTCCACGAAGACGGTGTCGACGCGTAACGGGCCGGTCGACATTGAGGTCCCCCGAGACCGGAACGGGTCGTTCGAACCGGTGATCGTGCCGAAGCGGGCCCGGCGGATCGGGAACCTTGACGACACGATTCTGTCGTTGTACTCGCGGGGCATGACGACCCGCGACATCGAGGCGCACCTGGCGGAGGTGTACGGGGTCGCGGCGTCCCGGGAGTTGATCTCGAACGTCACCGAGGTCGTCGTCGACGAGATCAAGGCCTGGCAGTCCCGGCCCCTCGACGAGGTCTACCCGATCTTGTACGTGGATGGGATCCGGCTACGGATCAAGGACAACGGTGTACGTCACGACCAAGGTCGCCTACCTGGCCGTCGGGGTCGACGTCGACGGCCGTAAGCATGCGCTGGGCTGCTGGATCCAGGACACCGAGGGCGCACGGTTCTGGCAGAAGATCCTGGCTGACCTGCGCAACCGTGGGGTGCGCGATCTGCTGATCGTGTGCTGTGACGGGCTCACTGGCCTGCCGGACGCCGTCACCGCGGTCTTCCCCGACGCGGTCGTGCAGACGTGCGTCGTCCACGTGATCCGCAACGCGCTGCGGTTCGTCTCCTTCACCGACCGGAAAGCCGTCGTCAAGGCGATGAAGGAGATCTACACCGCGCCGACGCTGGAAGCCGCCGAGCTCGGCCTCGCCGCGTTCGACAACCAGTTCGGGAAGCAATACCCCGGAGCGGTGGATGTGTGGCGGCACGCCTGGGCCGAGTTTATTCCTTTCCTTGATTATCCGCCCGAGCTCCGGAAGATCGTGTACACGACGAACGCCATCGAGTCGATAAACTTCCAGCTCCGCAAGATAACGAAGAACCGGGGCCATTTCCCGGACCGGGACGCGGCCATGAAGCTACTGTATCTCGGACTCCGGAACATATCGAGTCAGCGAGGCGGCGAGTCCGGAACGGGAACCCACGGATGGAAAGTCGCACTCAACTCGCTGGTCAACCTCTTCCCTGGCCGTCTACCTTTCTGATACTCTCCACAAAGTAGGCTGTTCATCTCTGGCTTACACGAAAATCGTGACAGGCTC
>NZ_SJXI01000166.1:0-1716 GCF_004337455.1 Parafrankia sp. BMG5.11
CTAGAGCGCCGGTCAGGTAGCCGTGTGTGACCTGTGGTAGGCAGCAGCGGTTGGTGGGCGCTCGGTGCCCATCTCTGATCGGGAGGTGCTGGCTGATGCGTCCTGGGGTGTGGCGTCCACCGGTGGAACCCTCGACTGCGGAGCAGACCGTGATCAGGTTGGTGCGGCGGGCGAAGCTGTTCGTGTTCCTGCGCCGGTATCGCCATGAGCTGTTCGACGAGGCGTTCCAGACCGAACTCGCCGAGGTCTACCGCGACAGTGCGAAAGGGCAGCCGCCGGTCCCACCGGCGCAGTTGGCGTTGGCGCTGATCCTGCAGGCCTACACCGGTGTCTCCGACGACGAGGTGATCGAGGCGACGGTGATGGACCGGCGCTGGCAGCTGGTCCTGGACTGTCTGGACACCGACCGGCCCCCGTTCTCCAAGGGCACCCTGGTCGGCTTCCGCACCCGGATGATCGCTGCTGGGTGGGACCGGCGGCTGATCGAACGCACCATCGAGATCGCCACGGTGAGCGGGGGGTTCGGGCCGCGGGCGTTACGGGCGGCGTTGGACTCCAGCCCGCTGTGGGGTGCTGGCCGGGTCGAGGACACCCCGAACATGATGGGACACGCCCTGCGCAAGGCCCTGGGTGTGATCGCGGTCCAGCAGGGGTGGGGGCTGGCCGAGGGAACCACCGTCCTGGCCGGCCGGGTCGGCGCGCCGATCCTGACCGGATCCAGTCTCAAAGCCGCCCTGGACGCAGACTGGGACGACCCCGACCAGCGGGACCACGCGCTGGCGATGGTGCTGGCCGCACTGGACGCGGTGGAGACGTTCGTGACTGCCCAGCAGGACGTCCTCCCGGCGGCCGAGGCCGCCGTCGCGGTGGCCCGTCAGGTCCGCGACCAGGACGTCGAGACCACTCCGGCCGGCGTGGCACGGCTGCGCCACGGGGTGGCGCGCAACCGGCGGATCAGCGTGGAAGACCCGGACATGGCCCACGGCCGCAAATCCCGCTCCACCCTGATCGACGGATACAAACGCCACGTGGTCACCGACCTGGACACCGGGCTGGTCCCCGCGGTCGGGCTCACCCCCGCCAACGTTCCGGAAGCCACCGTGACCGACACGATCATCGACGACCTGGCCGCCGGGAACCTCACCCTCGCCGAGCTGCACATCGACCGGGCCTACCTGTCCTCCACCCTGGTCCGCGACCGCGACGAACACCTGGAGATCTTCTGCAAGGCCTGGCGGGTACGTAACACCACCGGCCGGTATGACAAGACCGCGTTCACCCTGGACTTCGACCATGGCCAGCTCACCTGCCCGGCCGGGACGGTCATGGCGTTCACCCCCGGCCGCACCGTCCGTTTCCCCGCACAGGTCTGCACCTCCTGCCCCCTGCACGACCGGTGCACCACCAGCAGCCGCGGGCGCAGCGTGAGCATCCACCCCGACGAAGCCCTCCTGGCTGAACTCCGCAAACGCCAGGCGACACCAACCGGCCGCGCCCGGCTACGCGAACGCACCAAGGTCGAACACACCCTCGCCCACGTCGGCCACTGGCAAGGCCGCCGCGCTCGCTACCACGGACAGCGCAAGAACCTGTTCGACCTACGCCGCACCGCCGTCGTCCACAACCTCCACGTCATCGCCCGCCACAGGAACGATCAACAGGCAGCCTGACTACCTGACCGGCGCTCTAGGCGTCCTGGATTGGGTTTTTTTTTTT
>NZ_SJXI01000167.1:0-39704 GCF_004337455.1 Parafrankia sp. BMG5.11
TTCGCCCGCCCAAGCCTTCTAGACCGGGAGGAGCCGCGCGACCCGTTCGCGGTGCTGCGCCGGGTCGCCGAACATCAGCCGGGCGCTGGACGCCCGCTTGAAGTACAGATGGGCCGGGTGCTTCCAGGTGAAGCCGATCCCGCCGTGGATCTGGATGTTCTCCGCCGCGGCATGCAGGTAGGCGTCGGAGCAGTAGGCCGCCGCGAGGCTGGCGACAAGTGGCAGCTCGGGGTCGCCCGCCGCGGCCTCATACGCGGCGGACCGGGCGGACTCGACCTCGATCAGTACATCGGCGCACTTGTGCTTGACGGCCTGGAAGGACCCGATCGGGCGGCCGAACTGCATCCTCGACCGCGCGTACCCGACAGCCATCTCCAGCACCCGGGCGGCGCCCCCCGTCTGCTCCGCCGCGAGGGCGACGAGGGCACGCTGGAAGCCCTGCTCCACGGCGGCCCAGCCCGCGCCGTCCGAGCCGAGCAACCGGGCGTCCACCGCGTCGAGGTCCAACCGGGCCTGCCGGCGGGTCTGGTCCAGCGTCGCGAGCGGCGTGCGCCGAAGCCCGGCCGCCGTCGCGTCGACCGCGAACAGGCCTGTCCCGGCCGGTGTGCGGGCCGCGATCACGAGCAGGTCGGTGGAGCACCCGTCGAGCACGAACATCTTGGTGCCGTCCAGGCGTCAGCTCTCGCCGGCCCGTGTCGCCCGGGTCCGCAGGGCGTCCTCCTCCCAGCGGCCGTCCGCCTCGGTGACGGCGAGCGTGGCGATCCGCCGGCCGCCGGCGATGCCGGGGAGCAGATCGGCGCAGGCGGCGGTGTCACCCGTGGCGAGGATGGCCTGGCCTGCCGTCACTGTGGCGAGGAAGGGCCCGCAGAACAGGACGCGGCCCATCTCCTCGAAGACGACCGCCAGCTCCGCGAAGCCGAACCCGGCCCCGCCGTACTCCTCGGGAATGGCCAGACCCGTCAGGCCGAGTTGCTGCGCCAACACGGCCCACACCGCGGGGTCATAGCCGGAGGTGGTCTCCATCTGGGTGCGTACCGCGTGCTCCGACGACGAGTCCTCGAGGAAGGAGCGTACGGCCGCGCGCAGTTCCTCGCGCTCCTCGGTGAACGGCGAGCTCATCGAACCTCCCGAATGTTCGGACGGCGGTCCGCCGGGGCCGCCAGCGGGGCTGAAAACATGTTCCGTGGCGGCCGCTGCTTCCTCTGGGGTCGGCCCGGTGCGCACGACTGGCGGCGAATTCATGGTGTTGATCGGTTCCGCTCTATATGGTACTGCTGAAAACGGCGCCCACGCATCCGACATTGCCGAGAAGGCGCCGGAGGGTTGCTGGCCGTGAACACCAAAGTTTACACGCATGAGTTCATCGACATCAAAGGCGCGAACCGCGCGAACTACGTCCACCATATGACGGCGAACTGGAGTCCGATAGCACAGGAGGAGCGCAACCAGCTGTGCTATGGGGTATGGGGAGTCGTGGGGACGACCGGCCGGTGGCCACAGGTCGTCAACCTCTGGGAGGAGGACGGTTTCGACGGGCTGGCAGCGGGTCTGCGGCACGAGACATCGAGCGCGTCGTTCCAGGATCCAAAGCTGGAGAAATGGTGGCAGGAGGCCGCTGAGTACCGCTCCGGCGGACTCGACCGTGTACTGATTCCCGCCCCGTGGTCCCGGACGATCTCGGAGCTTTGCGTGGCGGGTGTGCGGGGCGAGGTCTACGCCCATGAGATGGTCAGGGTACCGCGCGGTACGGCGGCAATTTTTCTGTCGATCATCGCGGAGGAAGCGGTTCCCGTCTATGCGGGGCATGGCTGGCAGCTCGTCGGCGCATTCAGGACTGCGTTGGCCGACGATTCGGAGTGTGTGCTCGTCTGGGCGATCCCGAACTGGGTGGCCTGGGCCGATCTGGAGAAGGCGCTGGACATGCCCGGATCGGCCGCCAACCGGTGGCGGCGGCGGCTCTGGGAGGTCAGCGAGTCGTCGAGCCGTCTGCTCATGCGCGACGCTCCGCTCTCTCCGCTGCGTCTCGGCCGGCAGCCGGCGAGGGCCGACCGGCACGAGGGCTGGAGTGATCTCTGAGGCGGTCGTCCACGGGATCCGCCCTCCCTCCCTTCCGTGTCCGCGGGCCCCGGTGGCCGCCGGGATCGCGTGGCCGGCCGTCGCTGTGACAGCCACCGGTAGCGGTGGTCGACGGCCCGACATCAACCTTCTATGATTTTGTATAAATTATCCTAGCAGTGTCGCGGGAGTTGGGATGTCGCTGGGGGACCTGCTGCGACGCCTCGGCGTCGGGTACCTGCTCTGCCCACCCACCGGCCCGACGGCCGGCGACGTTCCCGGGATTCGGCTCCATGTGGCACCCGACCTCGCCAGCGCCCGGCTCGTCGCCGAGGCCGAGGGGACGATGGGCGGCGGGCTCGGCACGGTTCTCGACCGGGACGTGCTCACCCTCGTCTCCCGGCCCGTCCCGGCCGCCAGGCGGGAGCCCGTGCCGGCAGGGGCTCCCGCCGACTTGGAGACCCTGGTGAGGGACGCCCGCCGGCGCGGCCGGGGGACCCTGAGCGTCCGGCTCGGGTTCGACCCGGCCGCGCCGGTCACGCCGGCAGTGGCAAACGGGGCGGACGGGTCCGCCACGCCCGCCGGTGCCGGGTGTGACCCGTCCCTGGCGGCCCGCCTGGCCACGTTCGACGGCGACACCGCGTCCCCGGCGCCCGGTACCGGCCGATTCGACGTCGACTTCGTCCTGGCCGGCCGCGGCGTCGTCCGGGCAGGGGCGCAGGACGCGCTGCGCTCCTTCGCCGAAGCGACCGGACTGGGGGTCCTCAACACCTTCACGGCCAAGGGGCTCTTCCGCTGGGACAGCCCGTTCCACCTGGGTACCGGATGCCTGCAGGAACGGGACCTGGTCCTGGCCGGGGCTGGGGCGGGGCCGACGGGCCTCGTGGCCGTTGTCGGCGTGGACGCCGACGAGTGCCCCGAAGCCCTGCTGCGCGCGGCCGGCGTGCGCCCGGAACAACTGCTCCACCTGGGCCTGGACGACCTCGTCCGGGGGGCGGTCGGCGTTCGCTCCAGGACCGCGGTGGGCGGTGCGCGACCGCGGCTCTACCGCGAGCTCGCGGCGGTGGTCCAGCCGCTGTACGGGCGCGAGGACGCCCCGCTCAACCCGGCCCGCGCGGCGGCCGACGTCGCGGCGGTCCTCCCCGGGGAAGCGGCGGTCTGGACCGAGCCCGGGAGGGCCGCGATGTGGCTGGCGCGCGCGCTGCCGACGACGCGGCTCGGTAGCGCGCGGGTCCCCGCGGCCGGCAGCGTGGGCGTCGCGGTCGCCGGGGCGCTCGGCGCCGTCCTGCGCACGGGCGGCGTCGGGGTGGCCGTCGTCGACACCCCGCCCCGGGACGGGGCCGTCGCCGCCCTGGTCGAGTGGGCGTCGCGCCTCGCCGGCACCCTGGTGGTCGAGGTGTGGGGCGACGGCGGCGCCCCGCGGTCGGCCGCGCAGCACCGCGACCACCTTGCCGCCGCGCTGGCCCGGCCGGGTGTCCACGTGATCGAGGTGCCCGTGGACTTCGCCCCGACGGCCGCGCTGGTCGACGTGTGCGGTCCGCTCGTCGCCTGGCCGGAGGGGAGCGCCACGCGCGAGAATCGGTGACCGGGGATCAAGCCCATGGCCGGTTCGAGGCCGGTGGAAGGCTTGGGTCGGATGGAGGTACCCGGCGCCGGCGCCGGTGGCGCCCGGGCACGGCCCGCGACGTGTGACAACACCGGCGCGACGGCACCGGGTCGAGCACACCGACGCGCGATGGACAGGATGGTTGCCATGGATATTTCCGGAGTTGGCATCTGGAGCCAGCAGCTGCGGTGGGGGGATCAGGCCGAGCTGGCCGACGCGGCGGCGGAACTGGAGGAGCTGGGCTACCGCGCGCTGTGGATTCCCGACGTCGGGGGCCCGGTGTTCGAGGCCGTCGAGGCACTGCTGGCGGCGACCCGGTCGGTGACCGTGGCCACCGGCATCCTCAACCTGTGGATGCACAGCCCGGCGGACACGACCGCGGGATACGCCAGGCTCACGGCCGCCCACGGAGACCGCTTCCTGATGGGCGTAGGGGTGAGCCACGCACCGCTGGTCGACGCGTCGGAACCCGGTCGCTACCGCCGGCCGCTGGCGGCGATGACGGCGTTCCTCGACGGGCTGGACAAGGCCGACCAGCCGGTCCCACCCGAGCGCCGCGTGCTGGCCGCGCTCGGCCCCAGGATGCTCCAGCTGGCCGGAAGCCGGGCGTGCGGAGTACATCCGTACCTCGTGACGCCGGAGCACACCCGGCAGGCCCGGGAGAGCCTGGGAGTCGGGCCCCTCGTGCTCCCCGAGCAGACGGTGATCCTCACCACCGACGCCGACGAGGCCCACGCGATCGGCCGGGACTGGTTGCGCGGGTACCTGGGGCTGCCGAACTACGCGAACAACATCCGCAGGCTCGGCTTCACCGACGACGACGTCGCGGACGCCAGCGACCGGCTCTTCGACGCCCTGATCGCCTGGGGGGACGAGGACGCGATCCGGCGCCGGGTCGACGAACACCGGGCCGCCGGTGCCGACCACGTCTGCGTCCAGGTTCTCACCGCCGACCCGAAGGCCTTTCCACGCGAGCAGTGGCGCCGGCTCGCTCCCGCGCTCCGGTAGGCCGGCGGCCGCCCGGCTGCCCGACCCGTTCTCCCTGGTCCAGGCACTGTCCAGGCCACCCGGTTCGCCATGCGGGCCGGGTGGGCGGTTCGCCCGCGCCCCCGATCGATCGATACGATCGACGGGCTGCGGCCGCCTCGGCGCCGGGTGACGCGGTGGAGGTGTCTCCTTCAGCGGCGCCGCCGCGTCGAAGGAGCCCGCAATACCTCCCCAAGGTCGAGCCGCGTCGACCACGACCGCGACGCAGCGGCGTGCCGCGATCGACCGGCGCAGCAGCGGCGCCCAGGTGGCGGACTACATCCGGAACCTGATCTTCTCCGGTGAGCTGCGTCAGGGCGACCATGTCCGGCAGGACGAGATCGCGGAGGATCTCGGGGTGAGCCGGATTCCCGTCCGCGAGGCCATCATCGTCCTCGACCAGGAGGGCTGGGTGACGAACGAGCTGCACCGCGGCGCGTTCGTCCACGGCCTGGACGAGAACTCCGTCCGCGACCACTACGGGCTCATCGGCCTGCTCTACGGCTACGCCGCGCAGCGCGCCACCGAACGCGGCGACGACGACGGGCTGGCCCGGCTGCAGGCGGCCGAGCGCGCGTTGCGGGCCGCGACCGATCCCACCGCCGTCCGGGACGCGAACGAGGTGTTCCTGCGCCAGATCTTCGCGCTCGCGCGGTCGTCGCGGCTGAAGGCGATGAGCCGGCAGATGAACGGCATCATCCCCGGCAACTTCTTCGAGCTGGTGCCGGGCACGATCGACCCGCAGAAGAAGGGGATCACGGCGGTCTCCCGAGCCGTGCGGGCGCGCGACGGGGAGCGCGCCAACGCCGCGTTCGTCTCGCTCCTCCAGCAGCACGGTGAGCGCGTCGTCGACCTGCTCCGGGCCCGCAACATCCTCTGGGTCCCCGACGAGGCCGCGACGTCCTGACTCCCGGCCCCGCCTGACTCCCGGCCCCGGCTCAGCCGAGAGCCTCGCGGGCCCAGTCCCGCAGTGCCGGGGCCAGCAGCGGCCAGCGGACGAACAGACCGCCGGCGCTCTCCCGTTCGGCCTGGCGGTCGAGGTACTCGCGGTCGCCCCAGGGGGGCTCGACCAGCCGGGCGTTCGGCAGCAGGCCGGCCAGCGCCTCCGACGTCGCCCGCGGGTGGAAGGGATCACTCGAGCCGCCGCGGAACACGAGGGCGGGGACGGTGATGGCGCGCGCGAGCTCGTCGGGCAGGCCCGGCACCTGCTCGCCGGGCCGCGGGCAGTAGGCGGCCATCCACCGCTGCATGGTGGCGAGGAAGGCCTCCCTGTCCTGATCAAGGACCTGGCGTCGGTTCCGCTCGTTCCGGTCGAGCAGCGGGGCCCAGTCGGGCAGCGCCGCCACCGCGTCCATGCCGGTCGTCCACGCGGCCGTGATGGCCGGTGTGTAGTAGACGTTCGCGAGGATCATGAGGCCCATCACGCCGCCACTGATCCACCACAGGGACAGGCCGGAGACCACCTCCGGGTGATGCGCGGCGGTGAGTAGCGAGATGTGGGAGCCCACGGTCGCGCCGGCGAGCACCGCCGGCCCGAGGCCGAGCTCCGTCAGGAGCGCGGCGAGGGTGTCGGCCTGCATCCGCGGCTCGCTCGGACCCGTGAAGCGCAGATCGGACCCGCCGCTGTTCGGCCGGTCCCACAGCAGGACCCGATTGCCGTCAGCGGCGAGTGCCCGGGCGAGTTCCGGCAGGCCCGGGGTCTCCTTGGGGAAGCGACCACCCGGCGTCAGCACCCAGGTCCGCTCACCGTCGCCGATCAGGTCGTAGCCGATTCGAAGGCCGTCGACGTTCGCGTATGCCACCAACCGGACAGTAGCGGCGGCGCGCGGCCGGGGAAACCGTTCACCCCGGCGGACCGGATCCTCGTGGTCCGGCCGCCGGGTGCTGTTCCCGAACCCGCCGAGCGGCCGGCCCGGTGAAACCGGGTACGGGGGCGCAGTGGCCCGACCTCCGGAAACAGGGGTCGTAGGGGGCGCGATGCCGGGTGTACCGGGGCGGTCGGCGACGCAAGGATGATCATCCTGACGGCGCGTTCCGGAGAGAGCTCCGGGCGTAGGTGGAACAGCGCCACCCACAGGAAGAGGTCCCATGCCCGCACCGCCACCCCTGCACCTGGCCGTGGCGCTCGACGGCGCCGGCTGGCATCCCGCGGCGTGGCGGGCACCCGAGTCACAGGCGGCCAGCCTGTTCACCGCCGGGTACTGGATCGACCTCGTCCGTGAGGCCGAGCGAGGGCTGCTGGACCTCGTGACCTTCGAGGACGCCTTCATCCTGCAGTCCACGCAGTTCCACAGCCACGATGACCGGACGGACCTGGTCCGCGGGCGGTTGGACGCGGTGCTGCTCGCCGCCCGGGTCGCCCCGCACACGCGCCACATCGGGCTCGCGCCGAGCACCGTGATCACCCACTCCGAGCCGTTCGCGGTCGCGAGCGCGATCGCGACGCTGGACCACATCACGTCGGGTCGAGCGGGCTGGCGCGCCCAGGGCGCCGGCCGCAACCACGAAGCCGGTCACTTCGGGCGCAGGGAGATCCCGCCGCTGTCCGTCGCCGACCTCGAGGCCCCCGAGGTCCTCGCGCTCATGAAGGACGTCTTCGACGAGGCCGCCGAGTTCGTGGAGGCCGCGCGGCGGCTGTGGGACAGCGTGGAGGACGACGCCGAGATCCGCGCGGTCCCGGCCGGCCGCCGGTCCGACCCGGGCGGGGGTGGGACTCACCTCGACCGGCGCCACATCGACCGGAACAGGACGCACCCCGTCGACCTGGAAGGTTCGCACTGGCGGGTGCGGGGTCCGGCGACCGTCCCGCGCCCGCCGCAGGGCCAACCGGTGGTCGTCGGGCTCGCACACGTCACGATTCCCTACCGACTGGCGGCCCGTGCCTACGACGTGGTCTTCGTGACGCCGCACGAGGTCGAGCACATCCGACCGATCATCGACGAGATCCGGTTCGAGCAGGACGCCGCCGGCCGCGGTGACCAGACCCTGCACATCTTCGGGGATCTGATCGTCTTCCTCGACGCGGACGGGGCCCGCGCCGCCGACCGCAAGGCGCGCCTGGACGACCTGGCGGGCACCCCGCTGGTCTCCGACGCGCGGGTCTTCGCCGGCACGGCCGGCGAGCTCGCGGACCTCCTGCTCGCATGGCGGGACGCGGGGCTGACCGGGTTCCGCCTGCGCCCGGGCGTCGCGGCCGCGGACGTCGAGGGCATCTCCCGCCTGCTCGTCCCCGAGCTGCGGCGGCGGGGGGCGTTCCGCTCGGCCTACGAGGCCGACACGCTGCGCGGGCTGCTCGGCCTGCCGCACCCGGCCAACCGGTTCGTCACCGCATGACCGAGGTCCGCCCGGCCTGACCCGCGAGGAGATCCCGATGACCCAGCCCCGCCCGCCGATACACCTCGCCGTCGCGTTCCCGGCCCCGGTACACGCGAGCGCCGACCTGAGTGCGGCCCCGCCGACCAGCTCCGGTGCGGGCGCCCCGACCGCCGTCCTGCGCGCGCGCGACCTCGTCGACTTCCGGACCTACGTCCAGTTCGCCCAGACCGCGCAACGGGGCGGGTTCGACTTCCTGCTGCTGGGGGAGGACCTGCGGCTGCCCGCCGCCGACGAGGTTGCCACGCCCGGCGACCCCGACACGGAGCAGGCCGGTGCCGCCGGCCGGCCGGACCCGCTCACGCTGCTGGCCGCGCTCGCCTCGGTCACCGACGGACTCGGCCTGGCAGCCACGGCCACCACGACGTTCGGCGAGCCCTACGCGGTGGCCCGCAGGCTGGCGACGCTCGACCATCTCTCCGGGGGCCGGGCCGCCTGGAACGTCGTCACCACCCTGGACGAGCGGGCCGGTGCGAACTTCCGGCACGGCCCCGGCCTTCTCGGTGTCGACCGGGCCGAGCGCACCCGCGAGTTCCTGGCGGCCGCCGCGAGCCTGTTCGGCTCCTGGGCCGACGAGGACCTGGTGGTGGATCCCGCCGCGGGCACGTTCCTCGCCGACCCACGGGCCGGATCCTTCACCTACCGCGGCCGGCACTTCGACATCGACGGTCGGTTCAACGTCCCGCGCTCGCCGCAGGGCCGCCCGCCGGTCCTGCTCGCCGCCGCCGCGGGGGACGGCGAGGACGCCCGCCGTCAGCGCGATCTCGCCGCCGCCGTCGCGGACGTCGTGATCACCCCGTACGCGGGCCCCGACGCCGGCATCGCCTTCCGCGCGGACCTGCACGAACGCCTCGCGCTGCACGGGCGGGTTCCCGGGGAGCTGCTCGTCCTGCCCGCGGTGTCCTTCGTGCTCGGCGCGGGTGCGGCCGGTGCCGCGGCCGCCGACGGGTCAGCGGGCGGAACATTCGCGTTCGTCGGCGCCGCCGAGACCATCGCCCGCGACATCGCCGGGGATGTGTGGGCCGGCGCCGCCGACGGGTTCCTCCTGGTGCCGCCGGTGCGCCTGGCCGGCGCGGGCGGCGCGGGCGGCGGGGCGGCCGCGGGCCTCCTCGACGGCCTCACGCAGTTCGTCGACAGCGTCGCTCCCGCGCTGCGTGCCGCGGGCGCCCTGCGCACAGACCCCGCCGGGACGACGCTGCGCACGCGGCTGGGACTGCCCCCGGTGCCCTCGGGCGGCGCGCGCGGGCCCGCGGCGGCCCTCGCGAGAGAGGTCACGGCGGGCGCCGCCACCGCCTGAGTCACCCGGCCGTCACCCCGGCCACCCGGCCACCGCCGGTTCCCGTCGTTCGTCGCACGTCATCCAGCCGTTCGCGTTCTTTCGGAATTCCTCTCGGAGCACCTTCATGCGTTTTTTCGGACCGGTACGGATCCTCGCCGCGGGCGCGGCCTGCGGCGCGCTCCTGTTGACCGCCTGCGGTTCAGGTGGAGATACGGAGAGTAACGATTCGGCGACGCCCGTCGCGGGTGGAACCGTGACGTACGCCGTCGACACGTTCCCCGCCTGCTTCGACATCCACGTCAGCCCCCAGGACATCACCGGAGAGATCCAGCGCGGTGTCTTCGACTCGCTCGTGTTCGAGGACGTCGACGGCAAGTTCCACCCGTGGCTGGCCACGCGATGGGAGGTCGCGGATGACCTGACCAGCTACACCTTCCACCTGCGCGAAGGCGTGACGTTCACCGACGGCACGCGGTTCGACGCCGAGGCGGTCAAGGCCAACTTCGACCACATCGTCTCGGCGGACACCAAGTCGCAGTTCGCCATCGCCCTGCTCGGCCCCTACAAGGGCGTCGAGGTGGTCGACCCGCTGACGGTGAAGATCTCCTTCTCGAAGCCCTTCGCTCCGTTCCTGCAGGCGGCGAGCACCGCGTACCTGGGCTTCTACTCGCCGAAGGCGCTTGCCGACAGCGTGGACAAGTTCTGCGGCGGCGGTCCGACGCTGGTGGGCACCGGTCCGTTCAGCGTTCAGTCCATCACCCAGAACCAGGGCCTGACCCTGGTGAAGAACCCGGACTACGACTGGGCTCCGGAGACCGCGGCGCATCGCGGCCCCGCCTACCTGGACCGCCTGGAGATCCGGCTGCTGCCGGAGGCCTCCACCCGCCTCGGCGCCCTGACCAGTGGCCAGGTCGACGCGGCCCGCTCGATCGCGCCGACGAACGTCGCGGCCGTGCGCCGCACACCCGGGCTCGAGGTGATCAGCCAGCAGGCCGCCGGAGCCCCGTACTCGCTCTACCTCAACAGCCGGAAGGCCCCGTTCGACGACCTGCGCGTCCGCCAGGCGTTCCAGCTCGCGATCGACATCGAGACCGACGTCAAGACCGTCTACTTCGGGGAGTACGACCGGGCCTGGAGCCCGCTGTCGCCGACGACACCCTCGTACAACGCCAAGCTGGAGAACTCCTGGCCGTTCGACCAGGACAAGGCCAACTCCCTGCTGGACGAGGCCGGCTGGACCGGACGGGACGCCGACGGGTACCGGACCAAGGGCGGCCAGCGGCTCTCCGTGCTCTGGCCGGCGCTGCCCGCCCAGTACGTGCGCGAGCAGCGGGACGTGCTCGGTCAGGCCATCCAGGCTGACCTGAAGAAGGTCGGGATCGAGCTGGCGCACCCGGTCATCGAGGTCGGGGAGTCGCAGACCAAGTCGCTGGAAGGCGCCTACCACGTCCTCGACTTCCAGTGGGCCCGCTTCGAGCCCGACGTGCTGCGGCTGTTCTTCAACACCGCGAGCCTGCCCCCGGCCGGCCAGAACGCGTCGTTCATCTCCGACCCGCGGCTCGACGAGTGGACGAACACCGGGGCCACGACCCTCGACAAGGCCGTGCGCGACGACGTCTACGGGCAGGCCCAGCAGCGGGTGATCGACCTGGCGCTGACGGTCCCGCTGTACGTGTCGAGCACGCTGCTCGGGGTCGCCGACCGGATCAACGGTCTGGACTTCGACCCGAACACCTGGGTGAGCTGGTACGACGCCTGGCGGGACCGGGCGTGAGCATGCCGCGCCGGGTGGCCCGCGCGATCGTGGCGCGACTGCTCGCGGCCGTCGCGGTGATGCTCGGCGCGGCCACCCTCGCCTTCGCGGCCCTGCAGGCGCTGCCCGGAGACCCCGTGCAGCGCCTGCTCGGCCCGATGTCCCAGGCCCCGGAGGAGGTCCGGGCGCGCATCCGCGCGGACTACGGGTTCGACCGGCCTGTGATCGTGCAGTACCTGCGCTACATCGGCGGGCTGGCACGCGGGGACCTCGGCGAGTCCTACCAGTCGCAGCAGCCGGTCTCCCGGCTGATCGGCGACCAGCTCTGGCCGACGGTGCAGCTCGCGCTGGCCGCCCTCGGGATCGCCGTGGTCCTCGCGGTGGTCTCGGCGGTGGCGACAGCCGGGCGCTGGCCCTGGCTGCGGGCGCTGGCCTGGGCCGGTGAGCTCACCGCGGTCTCCACCCCGGGCTTCTGGGTCGGGATCGTGCTGCTCGCCCTGTTCTCGTTCCAGCTCCAGATCTTCCCGGTCGCCGGGGCGCAGGACCTGTCCTCGCTCGTCCTGCCGGCCCTCACCCTCGCGCTGGCCATCGCCGGGATGCTGGCCCAGGTGCTGCGCGAGGGCATGGAGGCCGCGCTCACCCAGCCGTTCGTGGTCACCGCCCGGGCCCGTGGCCTCAGCCAGACCGCGGTGCGGCTGCGTCACGTGCTGCGGCACGCGGCGGTGCCCGCGGTCACCCTCACCGGCTGGCTGACGGGCACGCTGATCGGCGGCGTGGTGCCGATCGAGACGGTCTTCGGCCGGCCCGGCGTCGGTTCGCTGCTGCTGCGGGCGGTGACCACGGCCGACATGCCCGTGGTGATGGCGGTCGTGGTCCTCTCCGCGTTCGTCTTCGTGATCATCTCCGCCGTGGTCGATCTGCTGTACCTGGTCATCGACCCCCGGCTCCGGACCGTGGAGGCCGTCGTATGACCGTGTCCGCCGTGTCGGGTGCGCCGTGACGGCGCTGGACGCCTCCGCCGCGGCGGGCGGGTTCGGCGTGCTCGCGCCGGCCCGCGCCCGGCGGCGCCGCGCCGGGCGTCCCGTGGTGCTCGCCGCGGCGGTCGTCGTCGCGTTGGTCGTCGCCGTGGCCGTCGCCCCGGGACTGTTCACCGGGCATGCCCCCAACGACACCGCTCCGGTCGACGCCCTGCTCGGCCCGGGCGGCGGCCACTGGTTCGGCACCGACCAGCTCGGGCGCGACATCTACACCCGGGTGCTCTACGGCACCCGTCCCGCGCTGCTGCTCGGCCTGTTCGCGACGGTGCTCGGTGCCGGCGGCGGCGCCGTGCTCGGGCTCACCGCCGCGCTGGGCGGCCGGATCGCGGACGGGGTCCTCATGCGCCTCGTCGACGTCCTGCTCGCGGTGCCCGCCCTGCTGCTGGCGCTGCTCGTCGTGGCGGTGCTCGGCGCGGGCACCGGCAACGTGGCGCTGGCCGTGGCGATCGCCTCGGTGCCGCCCTACGCCAGGCTGGTGCGCGCGGAGGCGCTGGGCGTGCGGCGTTCCGGCTACGTCGAGGCGGCTCTCGGGCTCGGCCTGCCCCGCGCGACGCTGATCCGTCGGCACGTCGTGCCGAACACCCTGACCCCCCTGCTGGTGCTGGCCACCGTCGGCTTCGGTGCGGCGCTGGTCTCCTCGTCGGTGCTCAGCTTCCTCGGCCTGGGCACCGAGCCGCCCGATCCGGAATGGGGCTCGATGCTCGCCGAAGGCCGTGACTTCCTCTCCACGGCATGGTGGATCGCCGTCTTCCCCGGCGCGACGCTGACGGTGGTGGTCTTCGCGGTCAACGTGCTCGGCGGCTACGCGCGCACCCGTTTCGCGGGCAGGTCCGGGTCATGAGCGCGGTCGAACCTCCGTCCGTGGCACCGGCCCTGTCGGCTCCGGCCGGTGCCACGCGGTCGCGGGAGAAGGACCCGGCCCCGCTGCTCGTCGTCGACGGCCTCGACGTCACCTTCACCGGCGAGGGCGAGCCGTTGCGCGCCGTGCGCGGCGCCTCGTTCACCCTGGCCGCCGGGCAGTGCCTGGCGATCGTCGGCGAGTCCGGGTCGGGCAAGAGCGTCACGGCCCGCACGCTCGTCGGCCTGACCGGGGCACGATCGCGGGTGACGGCCCGCGCGCTGACCTTCGACGGGCTGGATCTCACCGCGTTGACCGAGAGCCGTTGGCGCGCGGTGCGCGGCGCCGGCATCGGACTGGTCCTGCAGGACGCCCTGGTCTCGCTGGATCCGCTGCGCCGGGTGGGCGCCGAGATCGGGGAGGTGCTGCGGACCCACCGCACCGTCGAGCCGTCCCGGCGGGCCGAGCGGGTGCTCTCGCTGCTGGCCGACGTGGGTGTCCCCGACCCCGGGCAGCGGGTGGGCCAGTACCCGCACCAGCTCTCCGGCGGCCTGCGTCAACGGGCCCTGATCGCCTCCGCGATCGCGGCCCGGCCGCGGCTGCTGCTGGCCGACGAGCCGACCACGGCCCTCGACGCCACCGTCCAGCGGCAGATCCTCGCGCTGCTCGACCGGCTGCGTGGCGACGGCACGGCCATTCTGCTGATCAGCCACGACCTGGCCGTGGTGGCCGGCCTGGCCGATCACATCGTGGTGATGTACGCCGGTCTTGTCGTGGAAAGCGGCCCGGCGACGGCGGTGCTCGACCGGCCGCGTCACCCCTACACCCGGGCGCTGCTCGCGGCCGTTCCCGCGTTGCACCCCAGGGGGGCACGCCTGTCGCCCGCTGTGGTCGGGCGCCCCGGCGCCGGGCCGCTCGGCTGCCCCTACGCCGCGTCGTGCGCGCGGGGCGACGACCGGTGCCGTGAACGGCTGCCCGTTCCCGAGGCTGATCTCGGCGGCCATCTCGCCTTGTGCTGGCATCCCTTAGACACCGCCGGGCCCGCCACGGCGGCGGGCGCCGCCGTGCCGGCGGGCGCCGCCGTGCCGGCGGCCGCGGTCGGCGCGGACAGGCCCGTCCCGGACGCCGTGCCCGGCTGGCAGGCCGTGGAGCCGGGGGAGCTGCTGCTGGACGTGGCCGGGGTCTCGAAGCGCTTCCGGCGGCCCGACGGGGGCTGGCGGGACGCCGTGCTGGCGGCGAGCCTGCAGCTGCGGGTGGGCGAGGCGGTCGGCGTGGTCGGCGAGTCCGGTTCGGGCAAGACCACGCTGGCGCGCATCGTGCTCGGCTTCCAGCAGCCGGACGAGGGCGTGGTGACGTTCGGCGGCCTGCCGTGGAGCGGCGTGCCCGAGCGGGAGCGGCGGGACCGGCGCCGCCAGATCCAGGCCGTCTACCAGGACCCGCTCGGGTCGTTCGATCCCCGGCACACCGTCGGGCGCATCCTGGGTGAGGCCGTGGAGGTCGCGGGGGTGCCCCGCGGCCGGGCGCGCCGCGCGCGCGTCGCCGAGCTGCTCGACCAGGTCGGTCTGCCCGCGGCGATGGTCGCCCGGCGTCCGCGCGAGCTTTCCGGTGGGCAGCGGCAACGGGTCGCGATCGCTCGTGCGCTCGCGCCGTCGCCGCGGGTGCTGGTCTGCGACGAGCCGGTCTCCGCGCTCGACGTCTCAATCCAGGCGCAGATCCTCGACCTGCTGACGACGCTGCGCCGGGATCTCGGCGTGGCCCTGATGTTCATTTCCCACGATCTCGGCGTCATCCACCATGTGAGTGATCGACTGTTGGTGATGAAGGACGGCCGGATCGTCGAGGCGGGTGACGCCGAAGC
Source organism: Parafrankia sp. BMG5.11 (assembly GCF_004337455.1). Classification (NCBI taxonomy): domain Bacteria; kingdom Bacillati; phylum Actinomycetota; class Actinomycetes; order Frankiales; family Frankiaceae; genus Parafrankia; species Parafrankia sp. BMG5.11. The sequence continues at coordinate 14,825 of NZ_SJXI01000167.1, forward strand.
GGTGTTCCGCGCTCCCGACCATCCCTATACCCGTGCGTTGCTCGCCGCCGTCCCCGGCCGCGGTTCGGTCTCCCTGCCCCCGGCCACGCTCCCGGAGGTCTGAGCCACCTCCGGCTGGCCGGCGCCCGGCTGCCTTCGGCCGTGATCGTCCCTGCTGCCGCGGCGGCCGGGCGGGCCTCGGGAACGCCCGCGAGGGCACCGACGATGCGTGTGATTCCCGGCACGTAGGTGTCGGAGCCGGTGTTCCGCGGATGCGGTCGAACATCGGACCGTCCAGCTACCTTCCACGGAAATACCAGCTCCTGGCCCTGTGCCGGGTGGAACCGATGCGCCGTGGTGCGAAGGCGCGGGTTGCCGCCTGTGCGCCGTTGTCGAATCGTCGATCCCAACGGAGGCACATCGAGCCCACCTTCGGGTCATTATGCTGAACGGGACCACGCTTTCCGATCGGTGAAGTGGGTATTCGTCCCGGCGCGACATGGAGGAATGCCGGATGCGTATGGCGTGACCTTTCCTGGACCGGGAGCCCCTCCGGTGCCTCGCCAGGGGCTTCATCGTCAGGCCGGACGAGAGCGCAGAGGGTCTCCATGACATTGGTTGAGCGTGCCGGGCAGCTGGCTCGGCTTGGTCGGCTCGTCGACAACTGCCAGGAACGCGGCGGCGGCATCGCGGTCATCGGGGGACCGGTCGGGGTCGGGAAGACGGAACTTCTGCACGCCTTCGTGGCGCGCGCGACCGCGAGCGGTGCGACCGTGCTCGAGGGGGCCGGGGTGTGCGCGGAGAGCGAGTACTCCCTGGGTCTGCTCCGTCAGATCGTCGGCGGGCTGCCGGCCGCCGACCGCGACCGCGTTCGGTCGCAGCTGCGTGTCGACGCCCTCGCCCTGGCGTGTGAGACCGAGGCGGCTGCGGCGGACCACCTGCGTATCGAGGTCCGTCAGTTGCTGTGTGAGACGCTGCGCGACCTTTCGGCGCGTACGCCGGTCGTCATCGCGGTCGACGACCTGCAGTTCGTCGATGCCGCGTCCCGTGACTGCCTGTTGTACCTGGCGGGTCGTCTCGCCTCGGCCAGGGTGCTGATGGTGTTCACCATGTCCGAGGGGCTGCTGGAGATCGACCGCAGCCGGACGGCCTGGTACGCCGATCTGCTCCGGCAGCCCGCCCTGTGCCAGGTCCCGGTCGGCCCGCTCAGCCTGGACGGGGTCGCCCGGATCGTCGCCGCCCTCGCCCCGCCCGAGCTGGTCGCCTCGCTGGCCCCGGCGGTGCACGGGCTCTCGGGGGGCAACCCCCTGTTGGTCAGGGCGTTGCTGGAGGACACGCTCCCGGAGTGGTCCAGACAGGTCCCCCGGGGATTCGGCGACGAGGGTGCCACGTGCCCCGACCAGCCGGTGCCGGGCAGCGTCTTCGCGCGTGCCGTCGTGACCTGCGCGCACCGGGGCACCCGCATGCTGGCGGTCGCCCGGGCGCTGGCCGTGCTCGAGGAGTCCGACTCCTCGGCGGTGTTGCGGCGGCTCGTCGCCGCGGAGGCGGAGGTGGCCGACTCGGCCCTCGGCGCGCTGAGCGCGGCCGGCCTGCTGTGCGCCGGACGGTTCCGGCATCCGGCCGCGCGGGCCGCGGTGCTCGCCGACCTGGCGACGGACGAGCGGGCGGCCCTGCACCGGCGCGCGGCCCGGCTGCTCTACCGGGAGGGCGCGGCCGCGGGCATCCTGGCGATCCACCTGGTGGCCGCCGGGCGCGCCGACGAGCCGTGGGCGTTGGACGTCCTGTGCAAGGCGGCCGAGGAGTCCCTGCGTACGGACAACGTGGCGTTCGCCGCGGCCTGCCTGGGGCTGGCGGTGACCGCCTGCGCGGACGAGGCTCAGCGACGGGCGGTGACCCTGCTGCGGGCGCGGGCGGAGTTCCGGACGAATCCCGGCGCTGCCTTCCGTCACCTCGCCCCGCTCGTCGACGCGCTGCGCGCCGGTGAGCTTCCGGACGAGGAGGCGATCGGTCTGGTCCGCCCCCTGATCCTGGAAGGGCGCTGCGACACGGCGGCGGACGTGCTGCGTCATGTCGAACACGCCGCGGCCGGGCTCTCGCCGGCGGTGGTCTCGGAGTTACACCTCACCTGGGAGTGGCTCAGCGTGACGCAGCCGGGCGTCATCGCGGATCTGGGTCGGCCCTCGGGCTGGTCGCACGGCTCCGTCCCGCCGTCGGTCGTCGCCGGTCCGGCTCTCGCGGTGGCCTCCGCCATGACGAGACTGCTGCGCGGCGGCGGCGGTGAGTCGGATGCGGTCGATATCGCCGAGCGGGTGCTGCAGGCGGCCCCGCTGGACGACGCGACGTTCTGCTCCCTGGACACGGCGCTCTACGTCCTGATCTACGCGGACCGGGCCGATCTCGCGCGGTCGTGGTGCGACTCGTTGCTGCGGGAGGCCGAACTGCGCGGCGCCCCGACCTGGCAGGCGCTGTTCGCCGCGGCCCGCGCGGAGGTCGCGCTGCGCCGCGGGGAGCTGGCCGCCGCGCGCCGGTTCGCACAGGCCGCGCTGACACACATCCCGGCCTGGAGCTGGGGGGTCGCGGTCGGCGGACCCCTGTCGGTGCTGCTCGCCGCGAGCGCCGCGATGGGCGAGCACGACACGCTCGACCCCCGTGAGATGTCGGTACCCGACGCCATGTTCCAGACTCGTTTCGGTGCGCAGTTCCTCCACGCGCGTGGCCAGGTCCACCTCGCTGCCGGCCGGCCGCACGCCGCCCTCGACGATCTGCTGACCTGCGGCCGCCTGCTGGGCGACTGGGGGCTCGACCTGCCCGCCTTCGTCCCGTGGCGGGTGGACGCGGTCACGGCGCTGCTGCGGCTCGGTCGCGGTGAGCCGGCGCTGCGGCTCGCGGAGGAACACCTGGACCGGGCCGGGTCCGACCACCGGCGCAGCAGGGGCATGGCGCTGCGCGCGCTGGCGTCGACGGTGGAACCGCGGCGCCGGATGGCGTTGCTGCGCGAGGCCGTGGAGATGCTGGAGACATCCGGCGACCGCCAGCAGATCGCGGCGGCGCTCGCCGACCTGGCGAACGTGTACCGCAGGCTCGGGCAGGCGAACCGGGCGCGCATGGTCACCCGGCGGGCGACCATGATCGCCGCGGACTGTCAGGCCGTTCCACTGCACCGCCAGCTGCTGGCCCAGGGCGGTGGTGGCGCGGCGCACCTGGGGCACGCGGGACATCCGCACCTGGAGCGTCCGGAGCAGTCGGGGCTGGGCGGCGGCGTGTGGGACGGGCAGCCGTCCACCGGTGAGCCGGACGGCCGGATCGTCACCGGCGGTCCGCTGGCCACGGCCGGTGTCCTCGCCTCGGACCGGATCGCCTCGGACCGGCCCGAGGCCGGTGCCGCCACCGGCGGTGGTGTCGGCCTGGACGTGCTGAGCGCGGCGGAGCTGCAGGTGGCGACCCTGGCCGCGGCCGGTCACACCAACCGGGAGATCGCCGGTCGGCTCTTCATCACGGTCAGCACGGTCGAGCAGCATCTGACTCGCACGTACCGCAAGCTGCGGGTGGCGGGCCGGGCGGACCTGCCGGTCTCGTTGAACGTCTGAGACGCGGTCCGCGCGGTCGCCGGACGTGTGCGGCGGGGTCATGGCCGCATGCTCAGGCGACGCCGGCCGGTGATGTCACCGCGGGTGCGGTCTCGGTGGTGGCACCCCGCGGGGTACGCGGGATGAGCAGGCCGCAGATGACCGCGCCCAGCGCGACCACGGCCGCCCCGGTCACGAGCGCCCACGACCACCCGCTGGTGGTTGCCGCTGCCAGCGAGGCGGGGTCCGTCACCGACCCGCGCAGCGCGTCGAGCCTGGCGTTGACGATCGCGGTGAAGATCGCGAGACTCAGCGCCGCGCCGAGTGGGCCGCCGGCGTTCACCAGCGCGGACGCGATACCGGCGTCCTCCGGCGGGACCCCGGCCACTCCGGCCGCCGTGATCGCGACGAAGGCGAACCCGGTGCCGGCCCCGACCAGCAGGAGCGGGCCCAGCACGACGCCCGTGTACCCGCCGTCGGGGGAGATCCGCGCCTCCAGCAGCAGACCGGCGGCCATGAGGAGCAGCCCGCCGATGACGAGCGGGCGCGCTCCGAACCGTGCCATCAGCCGGGGTGCCTGGGCACCGGCCGCCATGGTCGCCGCGGACAGGGGCAGGAAGGCGAAGCCGGTCCTGATCGCGGAGTAGCCGTGGATCTGCTGCAGATACAGGGTGAGGAAGAAGAACACCCCGACCGTCGCGGTGTAGACGAAGACCATGCCGAGATCGGCGCCGGCGACGCTGCGGCGCCCGATGACCCGGGGCGGCATCATCGGGTTCTTCCCCCGGGCCTGGAGCACGGCGAACGCGCCGAGCAGGACCGCCGACCCCGCGAGCAGCCCGACGGTCTGGACGGTGGCCCACCCCGTGTCGTTGGCCTGGGTCAGCGCGTAGACCAGTGCGACCAGGCCGCCGGTGACCGTGACTGCTCCGGCCAGGTCGAAGCTGCCCGCCTCGTCGTCCCTGCTCTCGCCGACGGCTCGCAGCGCCAGGAGGATCACCACCGCGGCGATCGGGGCGTTCGCGAAGAAGACCCACCGCCAGTCGAGTCCGTCGGTGAGGACGCCGCCGAGTACGAGGCCGAGGGCGCCACCGCTGCCGGCCACCGCCGCGAAGATGGCCAGCGCCCGGTTCCGCTCCTCGCCCTCCGGGAACGAGATGGTCAGCAGGCTCAGCGCGGCGGGTGTCATGAGCGCCCCGCCGAGCCCCTGCGCGGCGCGGGCGGCGATGAGCAGGCCGGGGGTCTGGGCCAGGCCGCCCACCAGGCTGGCCACTCCGAACAACCCGACGCCGAGGGTGAAGACCGCGCGCCGGCCGTAGCGGTCGGCGGCCTTGCCGCCGAGCAGCAGGAAGCCCCCGAACGCCAGCAGGTAGGCGTTCACCACCCACTGCAGGTCGGATTCCTTCGTGATGTCGAGGGCGGCGGCGATCTGCGGCAGCGGCACGTTCACGATGGTCGCGTCGACGGCGATCATGAACTGGGCGGCGGCAAGCACGCTCACCACGAGCCATGCGGGCGCGCGGCGCCGGGAGGTGGCGCCGGCCGGCCGGGCGGCCGGTTCCGTGGATGGCATGTCGTGGGTCTCCTGGGGTGGTGTGTTGGGTCAGGTCGAGGCTGTCCGGGAAGACTTTCGCTCGACGCCTGTAGACTCACAGACCGTAGAGAGATCTCAACACATGGGTCAACGACCGTGGAGCAAAGGTTCGTTGTGACGTCCGACACAGAGCTTGTCGTCGACCCCGATCAGGCGACGGGGCGCGGGGACCGCCGCGCCCGCACCAGGCTGGCCATCCTCGACGCCGCGCGCGGGTTGTTCGCCGAGCACGGTTACGAGCAGACGACGATCCGCGCGGTGGCTCAGCGTGCCGGAGTGGACCCCGCGCTTGTCATGCAGCACTTCGGCTCCAAGGCCGGGCTCTTCGAGGTCGCCTCCGAGATCGACGTCGGGTTCGGCGCGGCGGTCCTGGGCCCGTTGGAGGGCCTCGGTGAGCGCATGCTGGCCGTGATGATCGCCGAGATCGAGCACGCCCCCGAGGCCAATCTCGCCGCCCTGCGCTCGATGCTGACCCATGCCCCCGCCGCCGAGGCGGTGCGCTGCGCCTTCGCCCATCCCAAGGGAGACCTCCTCGCCGGCGTGCTCACCGGCGAGGAGGTGGAGCTGCGGGCGGGTCTGGTCGTGACCGTCCTGATCGGCCTGCTGGTCACCCGGTACCTGCTGCGCATCCCCGAGGTCGAGCGGGTCTCGGTCGACCGGCTGGTCAGCCTGCTCGGTCCCTGCCTGCAGCCCCTGGTGACCGGCCCGGCGGACGGCGCGGACACGGCGGGGGAGGAGTTGGTGGGCGCCGGGGCCGGGACGGCCGCCGGGTCTCCTCCGCCGGCCGGTGGGGCGGCGGAGCCGGCGCAGGCCTGGCTTTCCCGGCTGGCGGCGGCCGAGTCCGCGCGGCGGCAGACCGCCGACCGGGTCGAGCGGGTCGCTCGCGAGGCCCTCGCGGCCGGTGCGTCCTATGGCGAGGTGGGCCGGGCGGTCGGGATCAGTCGGCAGGCGGCCCGCAAGCGCTGGCCCGGCCTGTCCACCCCCCTTCCCGCGGCACCATCGACAACCTAGGTTTCCGCCGCCGGCCGCGAGCACCGCCACGCCTGCCGATGACAACTTTGGTTGTCGTCGGCAAGTGTGGCTCTCGCGGGATCCGAGGTGTGCCGGGTCCGCGGCGGGAGGGTGGTGTCCTGGGGTCAGGTCCCGCGCAGGGCCTCGACCACGGGGGCGAAGGCCTCCTGGTAGTGCTCGATCACCGTGAGGTAGGAGATGCCGAAACGGTCCCGCAGCTCGCGGACCCGGTCGGTGACCTGCTCGAGGTCACCGATCAGCAGCAGCGGCGAGTCGTCCAGGTCCTCCAGTGGAACGGGGAGCTGGGCGGCCTGCAGGTGCCGCAGGGCGGCATCCCGGTCGTCGGTGATGATCACTGCCTGGATCAGCAGGTTGCGTTCGACCTGCGCGTCCCGCTCGCCCACCACGTCGGCGAAGTAGGCCACCCGCTCGGCGAAGGTCGCGTTCGAGATCAGCCGCAGCCCGCCGGGCGACTCCGGAGAGAAGGCCATCCCCAGGAAGCCGACGATGTCGGCGTGTTCGGCGGCCAGCCGCAGCACCCGGTTGCCGTTGCCGGCCACCAGCAGCGGGACGCGCTCCTGCGCGGGCGCCGGGACGGACTCGGGGTTGTCCAGAACCGTCCGCAGAGTGGCGAGCGTCCGCTCGAGCTGGTCGACGCGTTCCCTGGCGGTTCCCAGCTCCAGGCCGAGGGCCTCGAACTCCTCGCGCACGTAACCGGTGCCCAGGCCCAGTTCGAGGCGTCCGCCGGTGACCTGGTCGGTGGTCGCCACCTCGCGGGCGAGCAGCACGGGGTTGTAGAAGCCGGTGTTCAGTACGAGCGTTCCCAGCCGCAGCTTGGTGACGGCCGCGGCCGCCACCAGCGCGGGCAGCGGGGCCGTGTTCCCGATGTGGTCGGGCACGAGCAGCACGTCGTAGCCGAGTTCCTCGGCGCGGCGCGCGGTCGTCGTCCACGCCTCGCCACGCGGGATCTCCAGCAGGCCGGTGCCGAAGCGGAAGGGGAGCGTCACGTCTGCCTCCGTAGGCGGTGAGTACAACAGGTGAGGGGATGGGGTCAGGTGCGGATCGCGGCCCGGTCAGGGGCCGCGGGGGCGCCGATCAGTCGGGAAGGGAGTTGATCCGGACCACGAGGTTCCCGGGCGGCTGCCGGTTGTCGTGCAGCAGCTGGTGGGCGTATCCGACGTCGTCGAGCGTGCCGATCACGGTCCGGCAGGGGTCGAGGACGCCCTCGGCGACCAGACCGACGACCTGCCGGCACTCGCGCAGGCTGGCGAAGTGCGAGCCCTGCAGGCGCTTCTGACGCATCCACAGGTAGCGCAGGTCCAGGTCCCCGTTGTAGCCGGACGTGCCGCCGCAGATCGCCACCATGCCCCCCGTGGCGCACACGTACATCGAGGTCGGCAGGGTGTCCTGACCCGAGTGCTCCAGTACCAGCCGGGGCGCGCGGCGTTCACCGAGCGCTTCCCAGATCTGCGCGCCGAACCGCTTGGCGCCGTCGAGCCACCCGCGGTAGGCCTCGGTGTCGTCCACCGAGGGCAGCCGGCCCCAGTGGTCGAAGTCGCGGCGGTTGATCGTGCCGACGGCGCCGAGGCGGCGGCAGTGCTCGGCGCGCGCCTCGTCGGAGACCACCGCGACGGGGCGCCCGCCCCGGTAGCGCACGATCTGGATCGCCATCGAGCCCAGCCCGCCCGCGCCGCCCCAGATCAGCACCGGGTCCCCGGGCTCGACCATGTGCGGGGGCCAGCCGCACAGCTGCCGGTACGAGGTCGCGCCGGTGCACATCAGGCTGGCGGCGTCCACCCAGTCCAACCCCGCGGGCTTGGGTAGGCACTGGTACTCGTCGGCCAGCGCGTACTGGGCGAACGTCCCGAAGTTGCTCTCGTAGCCCCAGGCGAGCTGGGTCGACGACGCCATCGGGTCGGTGCCGAGCCGGATGTCGGGTGAGGTCTCGTCCCACTGCGCGCTGGTCAGCACGACCTCGTCCCCGACCTTGACGTGCCGGACACCCTCGCCGACCGCCCACACGATGCCGGCACCCTCGGAGCCGCCGATGTGGTAGTCGACCGGGTCCCCGAGCCGCATCCGTGCGGCGATCACGTCGACGGGCCGGCCGAGGGAGGCCCAGACGTTGTTGTAGTTGATGCCGGCGGCCATCACGTGGACGAGGACCTGGCCGCGGCCGACCTCGGGCACCGGCACGACCTCGGTGCGGATCGCCTTGTCGGGCGGGCCGAGGCGGTCCTGACGGATGACCGCTGCGTACATCAGCTCGGGTACGGAGCCGGCGGGCGGGAGCGTGCCGGGCTCGTACAGTTCCTTCACTCTCGTGTGGGCCATCGTGTGCCTGCCGTTCTCGTCGTCGGATGGTTCGGTCGTCGGTCGTCGGGCGGCCGGGGGCGGGCCGGGTCAGCCGAGCGGATCCAGCCAGGCGCGCACCGCCTCGGCGGTCGTCTCCGAGTGCTCCTCCAGCACCGAGAAGTGATTGCCGGGGACGTCGACCGCGTCGTGCGGCAGGGGCCAGTACGCACGCCAGTCCCGGCGCGGGGCGGAACCGGCAGGGCCGGTGGCGTCGTCGTCGGGATCGGGCAGCATTCCGGGCAGTGGTTCGGTGGTGCGCAGCAGCAGCGTCGGCGTCGCGACGGAACGTGGTTGCCACGGCCCGAACACCTCCAGATAGCCGCCCATGGCTGTCAGGTTGGTGTCGTTGAGCGAGAGGTCGAACTGCCCGGAGCGGGCGAGCATCCCGCGGATCAGGGACGGCAGCCACCACTCCATGCCCGGGGTCGCGGCGGCGTCCGTCGGATAGGTGTCGACCATGACGAGCCCCGCCGGGCGAAGGCCCCGATCCTCCAGGCCGGCCGTCACCGCGTGCGCCACGCAGCCGCCGAGGGAGCGGCCGACCACGGCGAACGGCTCCCCGTCGACCTCGGCCACCACCGCGTCGACCAGCAGGTCCACGAACGTGTCCAGCGCGTCGGGCAGCAGGGTGCCGTCGGTGAAGCCCGGTGCGGGCACGACGAAGACGTCACGGGTGCCCTGGAAGGAGCGGCCGAAGCGCAGGTACTCGTGCGGTCCGGACAGCGCGCTCAGCGAGGGCAGGCAGACGAGACCGGGACGGGCCGGTCCCCGCGCGAGCCGGACCGGCGCGCCGGCGTGCGAGGCGCGCTCGTCACGGCCGAAGCGTTCGCGGACCGACGACGCCGCGACCAGCACCGCCGCCGCCTGGTTCGTTCGGTCCGCCGCGCACAGCCCGAGGTACACCTCGGCGAGCGCGCTGGGTCGGGCGTCCCCCGTCGGTGTCGGCGCCGGCGTCCCGGCGGTGCGGACCGCGGCGCCGTCGGCAGCCACCGCGCCGGACCTGGGATCGGGGACGGCCGCCGCCCCGTCCGCGGTGGGAGGTGCGGGAGCTCCGAACACCGATGTGCCGCCGGCCCGCGCGCCGGCCGCGCTCTCGTCGAGCCGGCGGCCGAGGGCCTCGGCCAGGGCCCGCGGCGTGGGATGGTGGATGACGGCGGCGCCGGGCAGCGTCAGCCCGGTGATCGCGCTCAGCCGGTCGCGCAGTTCCAGCCCGGTCAGCGAGTCCAGGCCCAGCTCGGTGAACGCAAGGTCGGGTTCGACGTCCTCGGGGGTGTCGTGCCCGAGGGCGGCGGCTGTCTCGCCGACCACGAGCTCCAGCAGCAGCGGCTCTCGGTCCGGCCCCGCCACCGCGGCCAGCCGGGCCCTCCACACCTCGACGTCGGTGACGGTACCGTCACCGACGTCGTCCCCGGCGTCGCCGGACCCGGACGCCAGGGGCGGGCCGCCGACGGCGGGCGCGGACCGGACGGCTGTGCCCGCCAGCCAGAAGTGCCGCCGCTGGAACGCATAGGTGGGCAGGTCGAGCGTGCGCGGTCGTGGCCCGAGCGGGGCGTCGGCGGCCGGGCCCGCGACCGTGAGCGCGTCGAACAGGGCCGGCCAGTCCACGGCGACCCCGTGCGCGTACAGGCGGCCGACGCCGCCCAGCAGGGTCGCCGTCTCCGGCCGGTCCCGGCGCAGCGCCGGAGCCAGCACCACCTCCCGGGCGCCTGTGTCCGCGGCGGAGTCCGGTCGCGGGGACAGCGCGGCGTGCGCCATCCCGGTGAGGACGCCGTCCGGGCCCACCTCGAGGAAGCGGGTGACCCCGGCGGCACGCAGCCGGGTCAGGACCGCCCCGAACCGGACCGTTCGGCGCACGTGGTCCGCCCAGTAGCGCGCCGACGTCAGCTCCCCGGGGCCCGCCAGCTCCCCGGTCAGGTCGGAGACGACCGGCACCGAGGGCTCGGAGAGAACGATCTTGTCTGCGATCCGGTGGAACTCCTCGATCATGCCGTCGAGACGATGCGAGTGGAACGCGTGGCTGACCCGCAGCCGGCGGGTCCGTCGACCCCGGTCCGCGAACACCGCGGCCAACGCGAGGGCGGGCGCCTCGTCTCCGGAGAGCACGACGGCGTCCGGGCCGTTGACGGCGGCGATGCCCACGCCCGCCCCGGCGCCCGACCCGCCCACGTCCTCACCGGCGCCCGGCAGGTCGGCGAGTGCCGCGAGGACCTCGTCCTCGCTCGCCTCGACCGCGACCATCGCCCCGCCGGGCGGGCAGGCCTGCATCAGCCGGCCCCGTGCCGCCACCAGCGCCGCGGCGTCGGGCAGGGTCAGCACCCCGGCGGCGTGCGCGGCGGCGATCCCGCCGATCGAGTGCCCGGCGACGAAGTCGGGCCGCAGCCCCCAGCTCTCCAGCAGGCGGAAGAGGGCGACTTCCACCGCGAACAGCCCGGCCTGGGTGTACACGGTCTGGTCCAGCAGACCGGCCGGCCCGGTCGCCGACCCGGCGTCGGCGTCCACCCGGTCGGGATGACCGGCGCCGAACACGACCTCGGCGAGCGGCTTCGGCGCGGTCCCCTCGTGGTGGTCCGCCAACTGGCGGTCGAGCTCCGCGGCGGCCTCGTCGAACGCCCGCGCGAAAACCGTCGACCACGAGTGCAGCTCGCGCCCCATGCCGACCCGCTGGCTGCCCTGCCCGGTGAACAGGAACGCGAGGCGCCCCCCGGGCCCGACGGCCGGCCCGGCGTCGGTCGGGCCCCGGCGTGCGAGGCCCCGCGCCACGGCCGTGGTCGCGCGGCCCTCGGCCAGCGCGTCCAGAGCGGCCAGGTAGCCGTCGCGGTCAGCGGCCACCACGACCGCCCGGTGGGCCAGCCGGGCGCGGGTGGTCACCAGTGAGTACCCGACGTCGAGCGGGTCGGCGTCCACGCCGGTCCGCAGCCACGCGGCGAGGGCCCGTGCCTGGGCGGGCAGCGCCCGCGCCGTCGAGGCGGAGATCACCCAGGGCAGTGCCGGTGGCCGCCGCGCGGGTCGGGCGTCCTCGCCCGGCACGCCCGAACCCGTCGCCGTGGCGGCGGGGGGGTTCTCGGGGGCCTGCTCCAGGATCAGGTGGGCGTTCGTGCCACTCACGCCGAACGACGACACCCCGGCCCGGCGCGGAGCACCTGTGCGCGGCCACGGCCGGGCCTCGGTGAGCAGGCGGACGTCGCCGTCGCCCCAGTCGACGTGCGGCGTCGGGGTGTCGACGTGCAGGGTCTTCGGCAGCACCCCGGCGCGGATGGCCATCACCGTCTTGATCACACCCGCCACCCCGGAGGCCGCGGCGGTGTGCGCGATGTTCGACTTGAGCGCCCCCAGCCACAACGGCCGGTCGGCGGGCCTGTCCCGGCCGTACACCGCCTGCACGGCGCCCGCCTCGATCGGGTCACCCAGCGTAGTGCCGGTGCCGTGCGCCTCCACCAGGTCGACGTCGGACGGGGCGAGACGCGCCGCCGCCAGCGCCGCGCGGATCACCCGCTGCTGCGCGGGCCCGTTGGGCGCGGTCAGGCCGTTGGACGCGCCGTCGGAGTTGACCGCCGAGCCACGCACGACGGCCAGCACCCGGTGGCCGAGCCGTTGGGCGTCGGAGAGCCGCTCGATCGCGACCAGCCCGACGCCCTCCGACCAGCCGGTGCCGTCCGCCGCGCCGGCGAACGCCTTGCAGCGTCCGTCCGTGGCCAGCCCGCGCTGGCGGGAGAACTCCACGAAACCGGTGGGGGTGGCCATCACTGTCACCCCGCCGGCCAGCGCCAGGTCACATTCGCGCCCGCGCAGAGCCTGCCCGGCCAGGTGCAGCGCGACCAGGGACGAGGAGCAGGCGGTGTCGACGGTGACCGCCGGGCCCTCGAAGCCGAAGGTGTAGGCGATCCGGCCGGACGCGACGCTGCCGAGGTTGCCGACGGCGACGTGGCCCTCCAGCTCGGCGGGGATCTCGCCGATGCCGATCAGGTAGTCCTGGTTCGCCAGCCCCGCGAACACCGCGGTCGCGCTCCCGCGCAGCGACGTCGGGTCGACACCGGCCCGTTCCAGCACCTCCCAGGCGGTCTCCAGGAGCAGGCGCTGCTGCGGGTCGGTGGCCAGCGCCTCGCGCGGGGAGATCCCGAAGAACGCCGCGTCGAACTCGCCGGCGTCGTGGAGGAACCCCCCGCTGCGCGTGTACGAGGTGCCCGGCCGGTCCGGGTCCGGGTCGTAGAGCGCCTCCACGTCCCAGCCGCGGTTCGTCGGCCACGGCCCCACCGCGTCGCGGCCCTGCTCGACCAGCTCCCACAGGTCCTCCGGGGAGTGAACCCCGCCGGGGAAACGGCAGGCCATGGCGATGATCGCGAGTGGTTCACGGGCACGCGCCTCGAGGCTGTGGACCCGCCTGCGTGCGGCCTGCGCGTCGCCGAGCGCCCGGCGCAGGTACTCCCGCAGCTTGTCGTCGTCTGGCATCAGGCGTGTCCTTCGGCGTCGTCCATCAGGGCGAACAGCTCCTCGTCGGTGGCGGCGGCCAGGTCGATCGTGTCGAGGTGCGCCCGGCTCGCCGCTTCGCCGGCTCCGGCCGCGGCGGTGCCGACGGACCGCTCGCCGTCCAGGTCGACCGGGCCCGTCTCGACGCCGTCGGCCCACGACGCGGCCAGCGTGCGCAGGCGGGCCAGCACCCGCACCCGGTCCGCCCCGGACGTGAGCCGGGGCAGCGCGGCCTCGAGCAGGTCGAGGCTGGCCGCGGCGGAGAGCCCGGACCCCGCACGACGCGAGCCGTTCCCGCCGGTGCGGTCCGCGGCGGGAATGACGCCGTCGGCGCCATGGGCGCCATGGGCGGTGTGGGCGGGGTCGGGGCCGGCGGTCAGGTCGCCCAGAGCGGCAAGCCGGTCCGCCAGCCGGTCGGCGAGCTCCGCCGCGATCGCCGCCGGTGTCGGGAAGTCGAAGACCAGCGTCGCCGGCAGGGTCAGGCCCGTGACCGCGTTCAGCCGGTTGCGCAGGTCGACGGCGGTGAGCGACTCGAAGCCCAGCTCCTTGAAGGCCCGGTCGGCGCCCACCGTCTCCGGGTCGTGCCCCAGCACCGTCGCGGCCTGCGTCCGGACCAGTGTCAGCAGCAGCTCCCCGCGCTCGGCCTCCTCGACGCCGGCCAGCCAGGTCAGCAATCCGTTCCCGCCGGCCGCGGCGCCGCCCTCCTGCGCTGTCAGGCCCAGCGCGTCCAGGCCGTCCACCGCGTAGCCGACGACCAGTGCGCCGCCGCCGTCGAGCCAGTAGCGGCGTCGCTGGAAGGGGTAGGTGGGCAGGTCCACCGGGCGGGCGTCCGTCCCGGGAACCAGCGGCGACCAGTCGACGGGCACCCCGCGGGTGGCCAGCCTGGAGAGCGAGACGGCGAAGCGGTCCAGGCCGCCGTGCTGGCGGCGCAGCGTCTCGGTCACGACCGTCGCCGGCCCGCCGAGGGCGTCCAGGGTCTCGGCCAGCGCCACTCCCAGCACCGGATGGGGGCTGACCTCGACGAAGACCGTGTGGCCCTGCTCGGCCAGCGCGCGGATCGCCGGTTCGAACAGCACCGTCTGGCGCAGGTTGCGGAACCAGTGCGCGGCGTCCATGGTCGTGGTGTCGAGCCAGTCGGCGGTCACCGTTGACAGCAGCGGCACCTCACCGGCGCGCGGGGTGATCTCGGCGAGCCCGCCGAGGACGGCGTCCCGGAGGTCGTCGATCACCGGGGAGTGGCCGGCCACGACCGCGCCCCGCAGCCGGCGCACCCGCACGCCCTCCTCGGCCAGCTCGGCGAGCAGCTCGTCGAGCGGCTCCTCGTCGCCGGTCACCACCACCGCGGCGGGCCCGTTGACGGTGGCCACGGACAGCCGGCCGGCCCGGGTCTCCAGCCGGCGGGTGATCTCCGCGAGCGGCAGCGCGACGGAGGCCATGGCACCCCGACCGGTCAGGCCCACCAGCAGCCGGCTGCGCAGGGTGACGATGCGCGCGGCGTCCGACAGCGACAGCGCTCCCGCCACGGTCGCCGCGGTGACCTCGCCCTGGCTGTGACCGACCACCGCGTCGGGCCGTACGCCGAACGAGCGCCACAGCTCGGCCAGGGCGACCATCACCGCCCACAGCGCGGGCTGGGCCACGTCCGGCCGGTCGAAGGAGGGAACGTCGGCCGAGCCGGCCGTCGCGCCGCGCAGGACGTCGGGCAGGGACCAGTCGACGAACGGGGCCAGCGCCCGCGCACACTCGTCGATCGCCGCCGCGAACACGGGGGAGTCGGCCAGCAGCCGCTCGGCCATCCCCACCCACTGGGCCCCGTGGCCGGGGAAGACGAACACCACTCTCGGTGTCACGTCCGCGACGCCGAGGACCGCGTGGTCGGCCGGTTCGCCGGCGGCCACGGCGTCCAGCCCTGCCAGCAGCTCGCCGGTCCCGGTGCCCACCACCGCCGCGACGTGCTCGAACCGGGTGCGGGTCCGCAGCAGCGCGGCCGCGACGTCGGAGGGCCGTTGCTCGGAGGGTCGCTGCTCGGACGGCGATGCCGGACCGGCGGCGGGCCGGTCGGTCAGCGCGACGCGCAACCGGGCGGCCTGGGCCCGCAGGGCCGCCGGTGACCGCGCCGAGAGCACCCACGGCACGACCGCGGACGCAGCCGGCCCGCCCCGGTCGGGCTCGGCGGGTGCCTGCTCGATGATGACGTGGGCGTTCGTCCCGCTGACCCCGAACGACGAGACGCCGGCCCGCCGGGGACGGTCGAGGGCCGGCCACGGCTGTTCGGAGACCAGCAGCCGGACCTCGCCGCTGGACCAGTCCACATGCGGATTGGGGGTGTCGACGTGCAGGGTGCGCGGCAGCCGGCCGTGCCGGATCGCCTCGACCATCTTGATGATCCCGGCGACGCCGGCCGCGGCCTGGGTGTGCGCGATGTTCGACTTGAGCGAGCCGAGCCACAGCGGCCGGTCGGCGGGGCGGTCCCGTCCGTAGGTGGCCAGCAGTGCGCTCGCCTCGATCGGGTCGCCGAGCTTCGTGCCGGTGCCGTGCGCCTCCACCGCGTCGACGTCGCCCGGGCCCAGCCCGGCGCCGGCCAGGGCGGTGCGGATCACCCGCTGCTGCGCCTGCCCGTTGGGCGCGGTCAGCCCGTTGGACGCGCCGTCGGAGTTGACCGCCGAGCCGCGCACGACGGCGAGGACCCGGTGTCCGAGCCGGCGCGCGTCGGAGAGCCGCTCGAGGGCGAGCAGCCCCACGCCCTCCGACCAGCCCGTGCCGTCGGCCGCCTCGTCGAACGCGCGGCAGCGGCCGTCGGGGGACAGCGCGCGCTGTCGGGAGATCGCCACCATGCCGGCCGGCGACGCCATCACCGCCACCCCGCCGGCCAGCGCCAGGTCGGCCTCGCCCGAGCGCAGCGCCTGCGCGGCCAGGTGCAGGGCGACCAGTGACGACGAGCAGGCGGTGTCCACCGTGACGGTCGGGCCCTCGAGCCCGAGGGTGTAGGCGATGCGCCCGGACGCGACGCTCGCCGCGCTGCCGTTGTGGATGTAGCCCTCGAGCTCCGCGGGGATCTCCCGCAGCCGCATCGCGTAGTCGTTGTACATGACGCCGGTGAAGACCCCGGTGGCGCTGCCGCGCAGGGTGGTCGGGTCGATGCCGGCCCGTTCGAGGGCCTCCCAGGCGGTTTCCAGCAGCAGGCGCTGCTGCGGGTCGGTGGCCAGCGCCTCGCGCGGGGAGATCCCGAAGAACTCGGCGTCGAAGTCGGCGGCGTCGTAGAGGAACCCGCCGTGCCGGGTCGAGGACTTGCCCGGCTGGTCCGGGTCGGGGTCGTAGAGCCCGTCGACGTCCCAGCCGCGGTTGTCGGGCCAGGCGCCCACCGCGTCGCGGCCGTCGGCGACCAGTTCCCACAGCTGCTCGGGCGTTGTCACCCCGCCGGGGAACCGGCAGGCCATCCCGATGATCACGATCGGGTCGTCGGTGGTCCCGGCGCCGGAGGCATACCCCGATCGGGCGGTGTGGCCCGCCGCCGGAGAGGTCCGTCCGGTCGCCTCGTCGCCGTCCGTGCCGATGATCTCGGCCAGCAGGTGCGCGGCGAGTGCCGCCGGGCTCGGGAAGTCGAACACCACCGTCGCCGGCAGGCGGAGCCCGGTTGCCTCGGCCACCCGGTTGCGCAGGTCGACCGAGGTCAGCGAGTCGAACCCGAGGTCCTTGAAAGCCCGGTTCGGGTCGACGCCTCCGGGCCCGGTGCGGCCGAGCACGGTGGCCGCCTCAGTGCCGACGAGCTGGGTGACCGCGCCCAGCCGCTCGTCGACCGGCAGGGCGCGCAGCCGCGCGGCGAGTCCCGTCGCCGCGGTCGCCGGACGGCCGGTGGCCGCGGTCCCGCCCGGGCCTCCCGCCGCGGCGGCGCGCCGCCTTGGCGGGATCAGCCCGCGCAGCAGGGCCGGGATCCGCCCGTCCCGCGCGGCCAGGTCGAGCGGGACCGCCACCAGCAGCGGGTGCGTCAGCCGGCGGGCCTCGTCGAACAGCGCGAGGCCCTCGGTCGTGGCGAGGGGGCGGACCGCGGCGCGGGCGAAGCGGGCGAGATCGGCCTGGCCCAGGTGGGCGGTGAGCTCACTGCTGTCGGCCCACAGGCCCCAGGCGAGGGACTGCGCGGGCAGCCCGCGGGCCTGGCGGTGGGCGGCGAGTGCGTCCAGGAAGGCGTTCGCCGCCGCGTAGTTGGCCTGGCCGGCGTTGCCGAAGGTGGCGCTGGCCGAGGAGAACAGCACGAACGCGGCCAGGTCCAGCCCGCGGGTCAGCTCGTGCAGGTGCCAGGCCGCGTCCACCTTCGGGCGCAGCACCGGCCCGAGGCGCCCGGGCGTGAGCGAGGCGAGCGCTCCGTCGTCGAGGGCGCCCGCGGCGTGCACCACCCCGGTCAGCGGATGCTCGGCCGGGATCGCGGCCAGGACGCCCGCGAGCGCCGCCCGGTCGGTCACGTCGGCCGCCGCCACCGTCACGTGCGCGCCGAGCTCGGTCAGTCCGGCGACCTGCTCGGCGCCCGGGGTCGCGCTGCCCCGCCGTCCGACCAGGAGCAGGTGGCGCACGCCGTGGTCGGTCACCAGATGCCGCGCCACCAGCACACCCAGCCGGCCGAGACCGCCGGTGATCAGCACCGTGCCCTCCGGTCGGAACGTGCTGAGAGGTCCTGCCGTGCCGACGGGTCCTGCCGTGCCGACGGGTCCTGCCGTGCCGACGGGTCCGGCGGTGCTGACGGGTCCGGACGTGCTGTCCGCTCCGCGCACCGGGGCGGGGGGTGCGGCAGGGGCTGTCACCCGGACCAGTCGCGGTACCCGGGCGTGCCCGCCCCGCAGCGCGACCTGGGGTTCGCCGGTGGCGGCGGCCGTGGCGAGCACGCCCGGCAGCGCGGCGCCCGAGGCGGGTTCGCCGTCGACGTCCACGAGCAGGAACCGGTCGGGATGCTCCGACTGGGCGGTGCGCAACAGGCCCCAGACGACCGAAGCGGCCAGGTCCGGGGCCTCGCCCGCCGCGGCGGCCACCGCCCCGCGGGTGAGGACGACGAGACGGGCGCCGTCGAGGTCGCGCCGTCCCAGCCACTCCTGTACCCAGCCCAGGGCCTGCCCGGCCAGGGCGTGGGCACCGGCCACCGGCGACGCCGGGTCGCTCCCGGGACCGGGGGAGGCGGCGGCCGGTGACGGCACCGAGAGCAGCACCAGGTCGGGGAGGTCCCCGAGCTCCGCCGGATCGGTCCCCTCCCGGTCCGGCGGACCACCCAGCCGGGCGAGGTCGGGCGCCACCGTGGTGGCGTGTCCGGCCGCGCGCAGCCCGGCCGCGACCGCGAACGGGTCGTCGCCCAGGATCGCCACCGTGGCCCGCACCTCGTCGTGGGACGCCGCGGTGGGCAGCTCGATCCAGTCCACCCCGAACAGGGCGTCCCGCGGCGTGCCCGAGGTTCCGGCCGAACCCACGCCCGCCTCCACGGCGCGCAGCTGGTCGGCGGAGATCCGGCGGGCCACCACCGAGTCGATCGACGCGACCGGGGCTCCGGAACCGTCGAGGGCGCGCACCGAGATCGCGTCGCGTCCGGTGGCGACGAGCCGCACCCGCAGGCTGGACGCACCGGAGGCGTGCAGCCGGACCCCCGTCCAGGCGAACGGGAGCGCCGCGCCGCGGTCACCCCTGTCCGGCTGGGGGTCCGGCCCGGTCAGCAGCGCCGAGCCGTGCAGGGCCGCGTCGAGCAGCGCCGGGTGCGCCCCGAACGCCGCCGCCTCGCCGTGGTCGCCCTCGGGCAGCGCGATCTCGGCGAACAGCTCCCCGCCGAGTCCGTCCGGCCCGCGCCGCCACGCCGCCCGGAGCCCGGCGAAGACGGGGCCGTACTCCAGACCGGACTCGGCGAGCCGGTCGTAGAGGTCCGTCACGTCCACCGGCCGCGCGTCCCGCGGAGGCCAGGTGTCGTGCTGCCAGCGCTCCCCGCCCGGCACGGTGTCCGAGCGACGCAGTGTCCCCCTGGCGTGGCGGGTCCAGCCGCCCTCCGCCTCGGGGCCGTCCAGCGGGCGGGCGAACACCTGCACCGCTCGTTGTCGCCCGCCGTCCGTCACCCGGTCGTCCGTCACCCCGCCGTCCGCGACCCCGCCGCCGGACTCCGCGGCGGGGTCCTCGCCCTCCGGGCCCCCGACGACGACCTGAACCGTCACCGCCCCGTCGGCGGGCAGTGCCAGCGGGGCTTCGAGGACCAGCTCGTCCAGGACGTCCAGGCCGACCTCGTCGCCGGCCCGGATCGCCAGCTCCACGAACGCCGTGCCGGGTACCAGCACCACGCCGCGCACCGCGTGGTCGACGAGCCACGGCTGGTCACGTACCGAGAGCGTCCCGGTGAGCAGCAGGCCGTCGCCGTCGGCCAGGGCCACGACCGCGCCGAGCAGCGGATGCGCCGCGCCGGTCAGGCCCAGCGCACGCGGATCGGTGCCCACGGCCGGCGGTGTCAACCAGAAGCGTTCCCGCTGGAACGGGTAGGTGGGAAGGTCGACGCGGTGCGCGGTGACGCCGGCGAACGCCGGGGCCCAGTCCACCGTCACCCCGGAGACGTGCACCGTCGCCAGCCCCCGCAGGAACTGCTCGACGCCGTCGCCGTCGCGGCGCAGCGATCCGGTGACCACCCCGGACAGCGCCCGGCCCTCGATCGTCTCCGTGATCGCCGTCGTCAGCACCGGATGCGGGCTGACCTCGACGAACACGGTGTGGTCGGACGCGAGCAGCGTCTGGACGGCCGGTTCGAACAGCACCGTCCGGCGCAGGTTGGTGTACCAGTACTCGGCGTCCATCGTCGCCGGGTCCAGCCAGTCGCCGGTGACCGTGGACGCCAGCGGCACGTCACCGGCCCGCGGCCGGATCGAGGCCAGTGCGCCGAGCACCTGCGCGCGGATGCCCTCCACCTGCGCCGAGTGCGAGGCGTAGTCCACCGGGATGCGGCGCACCCGCACCTCGTCGGCCCGGCAGGCCGCGGCGAGCTCGTCCAGCGCGGCGGGCTCGCCCGAGACCACGACCGCCCCCGGGCCGTTGACCGCGGCCAGCGACAGCCGTGTTCCCCAGCCGGCCAGGCGGGTCTCGACCTCGGCGGGCGTCGCCGCCACCGAGAGCATGCCGCCGGCCCCGGACAGCGCCGCGATGGCCCTGCCGCGCAGCGCCACCACCGCCGCGCCGTCCTCCAGCGAGAGTGCTCCGGCGACGCAGGCGGCGGCGATCTCCCCCTGGCTGTGCCCGACGACGGCGTCCGGATGCACCCCGTGGGCCTGCCACAGCGCGGCCAGCGACACCATCACCGCCCACAGCGCCGGCTGTACGACGTCGACCCGTTCCAGCGAGGGGGCCCCCTCGGCGCCGGCGAGCACGTCGGTCAGCGACCAGTCGACGTGCGGGGCCAGCGCCCGCTCGCAGGCCGCGATCCGCTCGGCGAACACCGGCGCCGAGGACAGCAGGTCGCCGGCCATGCCGACCCACTGCGACCCCTGACCCGGGAACACGAAGACCACCTGGTGGTCGGAACCCCCGGCCG
The DNA here is from genome assembly GCF_004337455.1 of Parafrankia sp. BMG5.11. Lineage (NCBI taxonomy): Bacteria > Bacillati > Actinomycetota > Actinomycetes > Frankiales > Frankiaceae > Parafrankia > Parafrankia sp. BMG5.11. The sequence goes on from NZ_SJXI01000167.1 coordinate 35,325, forward strand.
TCGTCGGGCCGGCCCCCGGTGCCCGGGGCCGGCGGACGAGCGCGGGATGGGGTTCGTCGTGGGCCAGGGCGGCCAGGCCGGCCAGCAGTTCGGCCCGCCCGGTGGCGACGAGCACCGCGCGTTCCTCCAGCGCCGAGCGGCTGGTCGCCAGTGCGTGCCCGATCAGCGCGGGCGCCGGTTCGTCGCGGCCACCGACGAACCGGGCGAGGTTGTCGGCCTGCGCGCGCAGCGCGGCGGGCGTGCGGGCGGACAGCACCCAGGGAACGGGAAGAGCCGGGCCGGTCCCGGCCCGGGGATCGGGCGACGGCCCGTCCGACGCCTCGTCCGACGCCTCGGCCTGTTCCAGCAGGACGTGGGCGTTGGTGCCACTCACCCCGAACGAGCTCACCCCGGCCCGGCGCGGACGTCCCGTGCGAGGCCAGGTCCGTTCCTCGGTGAGCAGCCGCACCGCGCCGGCCGACCAGTCCACCTGGGAGGTGGGCGCGTCGACGTGCAGCGTCCGCGGCAGCACGCCGTGGCGGATCGCCAGCACCGTCTTGATGACCCCGGCGACGCCCGCCGCGGCCTGCGTGTGGGCGATGTTCGACTTGACCGAGCCCAGCCACAGCGGTTGTTCGGCGGGCCGGTCCTGGCCGTAGACGGCGAGCAGCGCCTGGGCCTCGATGGGGTCGCCGAGCCGGGTCCCCGTCCCGTGCGCCTCGACCGCGTCGACCTCGTCGGGGGAGATCCGGGCGTCGGCGAGCGCCGCCCGGATCACCCGTTGCTGGGAGGGCCCGTTCGGGGCGGTGAGCCCGTTCGAGGCACCGTCGGAGTTCACCGCGGAACCCCGCACGACGGCCAGCACCGGATGGCCCAGGCGGCGGGCGTCGCGCAGGCGCTCGAGCAGGAGCAGGCCCACGCCCTCGGACCAGCCGACGCCGTCCGCCGCGTCGGCGAAGGCCTTGCAGCGGCCGTCCACCGACAGCCCGCGCTGGCGGGCGAACTCGACGAACACCGCCGGTGAGGTCATCACCGTCACCCCGCCGGCCAGTGCCAGCGTGCTCTCGCCACTGCGCAGCGACCGTGCGGCCAGGTGCAGCGCGACCAGGGACGACGAGCAGGCGGTGTCCAGGGTCACCGCCGGGCCCTCGAACCCGAAGGAGTAGGACACCCGGCCGGAGAGCACGCTGGCGGCGCTGCCGATGCCGAGGTAGCCGGCCACCTCCCGCGGCGCGTGGGAGAGGAACTCGGTGTATCCGGAGCCGTTCGTGCCGACGAACACCCCGGTGGCGCTGCCGCGCAGCCCGGCGGGGTCGACCCCGGCGCGTTCGAACGCCTCCCACGCCGTCTCCAGCACCAGCCGGTGCTGCGGGTCGGTGGCCAGCGCCTCCCGCGGCGAGATCCCGAAGAAGTCCGCGTCGAACATCCCCGGGTCGTCCAGGAAGGCACCTCGACGGGTGTACGAGGTGCCGTGGTGGTCCGGGTCGGGGTGGTACAGACCGTCGAGGTCCCAGCCGCGGTCGGCGGGGAGGTCGCCGACCGCGTCGGTACCGTCGGCCACGAGGCGCCACAGATCCTCCGGGGAGGCGACGCCCCCCGGGAACCGGCAGGCCATCCCGATGATCGCGATCGGTTCGCGGCCGGCCTCGTCGGCGTCGCGCAGCCGGCCGCGGGTCTCGTGCAGTTCGGCGGTCACCCGCTTCAGCAGGCGCCGGATCTGGTCGTCGCTCATGAGATCCCGAGCTCCTTGCCGATGAAGTCGATGAGTTCGTCGTCGGAGGCGTCGGCGAGCTCCGCCGCGCCCGGGTTCCCCGGCTCGGAGCGGCTCCACGCGGCCGCCAGCGCCGCGATCCGCTCGCCCGCCCGGCGGTGCTCGTCTCCGCCCGCCGGCAGGCGGGAGAGCCGGGCCTCCAGTCGGTCGAGGTCCGCCAGGACCGTGGTGTTCGCCGTGTCCGTGGTGCTCGCCGCGCCCGCGGCGTCCGCCTGTGCCACGAGGTGCTCGCCCAGGTGGTCGGCCAGGACCCGTGGGGTCGGATAGTCGAAGATCAGGCTGGCTGGCAGCCGCAGCCCACTCGCCGCGTTCAGCCGGTTGCGCAGCTCCACCGCGGTGAGCGAGTCGAACCCCTGCTCGCGGAAGCCGCGCGCGGTGTCCACCGCGTCGGGTGTCGCATGTCCCTGCACGGCCGCGACCTCGGTGCGGACCAGGCGGAGCAGGATGCGCCGGCGTTCCGCCGCGTTCGCCTCGGACAGGCTCCGGACCAGCGCCGCACCGGGCGCCTCCCCGGCGGTACCCGGCGCACCGCCGGCGCCGGGCGTACCGCCCGAGCCGGCACCGGCCTCCCGGACCTGGACGAGTTCGTCGAGCAGCCGGTACGGCCGGGCGCGGCGGATGGTGGGCCAGTCGGCGTCGACCACGACGAGCTGTGTCTCCTCCTGTTCGAGGATCCGCTCCAACGCGGCGACGCAGACCTGGGGATCCATCGGCGCGAAACCGTGCCGCCGCCCCTGGCTGGCCAGCCTCGGCTCGGCGATCCCGTCGCCGGCCCAGTGGCCCCAGGCGATCGAGGTGGCGGGCAGTCCCGCGGCGTGCCGATGCGCGGCCAGCGCGTCCAGGTAGGCGTTGCCGGGGGCGTAGTTACCCTGCCCGGCTATGCCGACGAGGCCCGCCACCGAGGAGAACAGCACGAAGGCCTCGAGCGCCACGCCGGCGGTGAGCTCGTGCAGGTGTCGCGCCCCGCCGACCTTGACGCGCAGCACCCGGTCCTGCTGGGCGGGCGTCAGGTTCGCCAGCAGGGCGTCGTCGAGCACCGCCGCCGTGTGCACCACCGCGCTCAGCGGGAGGTCGTCGGGGATGGTGGCGAGGACCCCGGCCAGGGCGGCCCGGTCGGCGACGTCGCACGCCGCGAAACTCACCCGTGCCCCCAGCTCGCCGAGCCGCGTGGCCAGCGCCGCGGCCCCCGGCGCGTCCGCACCGCGCCGGCTGACCAGCAGCAGGTGGCGCACGCCGCGGCGGGCCAGCCAGCCGGCGACATGGCCGGCCAGGGCACCCGTCCCGCCGGTGACGAGCACCGTGCCCGTCTCGGTGCCAGGCTGCCAACCCCGCGTCGCGGCCGCGGATTCGGTCCTCGGCTGGGCGGGGATCCGCGGGGCCCGCACCAGCCGCCGGGCGAGCAGCCCGGATCCGCGCACGGCGAGCTCCGACTCGCCCGGCGACTCCCCGCCGCCGTGCAGCGCTGCGACGAGCCGCGCCGCGACGGCGTCACCGGCCGTCTCGGGCACGTCGACCAGGCCGCCCCAGCGGCCCGGGTGCTCGGCGGCGACGATTGTGCCGAGACCCCAGACCAGCGCGCCGTCCGGGTCGGCCACCGGATCGCCCGACCCGGTCGACACCGCGCCGCGGGTGACGCACCACAACGGCGCGTCCACCTCGGCCTCGCCCAGGGCCTGGACGAGCGCGGTCGTGGCGCCCAGACCCCACAGCAGTGAGCCGTGGTCGGGATGTGTCGCGCCGCGGGTCAGGGCGAGCAGCGAGAGCACCCCGCTGAGCGGGCCGAGCGGGGACGGCCCGCCGGACACCGCTGTTCGCAGCAGGTCGGTGAGACGACCGCGTTCCGCCGCGCTCCGGTCGACCTCGACCAGCGTGGTGTCGGCACCGCGGGCGCGCAGCTCCGCGAGTACCGCGTCGAGCCAGGCGGGGCGATGCCGGTCGAGGTCCGCGCCGGCGGGCACGGCCACCAGCCACCGGCCGCTCGCCGTGTCCGCCGCGGCGAGGGAACGGTTCGCCGGCCGGGCACCCTGGTCGCTCGCGAGCGGGCGCCACACCGACCGGTACCGCCAGGAGTCGGCGGTCGCGGTGGTCTTGTGGTTCGTCCACCAGGTGGCGAGGTCCGGCAGGACGGCCTCCAGCGCCGCGGCCCGTTCGGGCGCATCGAGACCCAGTTCGTCGGTGAGGCCGGTCAGGTCGCCGCGTTCGACGGCCGCCCAGAAGGTTCCGCTGTCACCCGCCGGGCCATCCGCGGCCGCGCCGGCGTCCGCGGCGGTCGTCGGTGTGCTCACCCAGTACCGCTGCCGTTGGAAGGGGTAGGTGGGCAGGGCCACCGGCGGCGCGGGGAACGCGGCGTCAGCCGTGGGCGTCGCCTCGCCCGTGTCGGCACCGGAGGCGGCGTCCGCGTCGGCGGCGGTCGTTTCGGCGGGCGCCGGGTGAAGGTTCCAGTCGACCGGGTGGCCGTGGGCGTGCAGGGTGGCCAGCGCGGTCGCGAAGGTCGTGGTGCCGGAGCGGTCCCGGCGCAGGAGCGGGATCACCACCGGGGCGGCGGCCGTGCGCTCCTCGTCGGGGTCGGTTCCCGCGCCGTCCCGGGGGCCGTCCGGATGGCCCGCACCGAGTTGTTCGAGGGTTTCGGT
>NZ_SJXI01000168.1:0-13365 GCF_004337455.1 Parafrankia sp. BMG5.11
CCCGTTGCCATGCGGCCCCAACTCCGGGTGCCGACGCCACAGGTCCACCCGCCGCGCGCCCAGGGCGTCGGGATCCCAGGGCGCGTCGTGCAGGAAGTGGTGCAACCGCTGCCGGTCCGCGCCGGGGACCAGGGCGGCAAGCTCCGTCAGCGTCTTGTTCCGTTCCCGGGGCAGCAGCAGGCCGATCAGATACTGCCGCAGCGCGGTGCGCTCGGCCACACGACAGAACAGGTCATCGAAGTCGCCGCAGAACCGGTCGATCGCCTCCGCCGTCGGCGCGGTCGGCTTGCGAGGAGTAGCCATCGGGCACCTCCCACCGGAACAGCCCCAGCCAGACACCACCAACCGTACGTCCGCCTTCCCTAACCTGACCAACCAGCGACTAGCCGGGCCACGCCCCCGATCACGTCGGCGGCTCAGGCCGAGAGGTGCAACGGGAGCCTCTTCAGACCACGGACGACGACCTGCTCCCGGTAGGCGACAGTGTCCTCGGCCAGCGCGAACGAGCTGGTGCGGCTGATCAGCGCCCGAAAGGCGATCTCCGCTTCGAGGCGGGCGAGGGGCGCGCCGAGACAGTAGTGGATTCCGACACCGAGCCCGAGATGGCGCCGCGTCCGGTCGGACCTGGTGTAGCGAGCCACGAGGAACCGGTCGGGCTCGTCGAACGCCTCCGGATCCCGGTTGGCAGCCCCGATCATCATGATCGCACCGTCACCGCGCGTGAACGGACGTCCGCCGATCTCGGCGTCCGCGAGGACGGTGCGGGCGATGAACTGCACCGGCGGGTCGAACCGAAGCATCTCCTCGACCGCGGGTCCGACGAGGGCTGGATCCGTACGCAGCGCCGCGAGCTGCCCGGGGTTCCGCGTGAGCGCGAGAATCCCGCCGCTGATGAGATTCGCTGTCGTCTCGTAGCCGGCCACCAGCAACAGGGTGCACAGTTCGAGCAGTTCCCGTTCGGCGAGTACGTCACCGCGGTCATGGATGGCGACGAGCCGGCTGAGAAGGTCATCGCGCGGTTCCTCGCGGCGACGGGCGATCAGGTCGAGAAAGTAGGCGTCGAATTCCACGGCCGCCCGGTTACAGGCCGCCTTCTTCTCATCGGTCAGCAGATAGTAAGGGTCCAGTCCGAGGGTCAGCGCGTCCGCCCACCCCCCGAACTCCTCCTCGTCCGCGGCCGGCACGCCCAGCAGCCGGCTTATCAACCGCAACGGCAGCGGACGCGCGAACGCCGCGACCGCATCGATCTCGCCCCGCTCGATCGCCTCGTCGAGCAGCACGTTCGCGAGGGATGTCACCTGCGGAGCCAGGGCCTCGATGACCGCCGGGGTGAACGCCTTACCCACAAGGCGCCGCAGCCGGGTGTGATCGGGCGGGTCCGCCCGTAGCAGTGAACCGAGGCCGTCGTCCATTCCCGTGCGATAGTTGATGCCGTCGGTGTACCCGTGCCCAACCGCGGGATGCGTGAGTACGGCGGAGGCCTCGGCGAGGCGGGTCACCAGAGTGACCGTGCGGTCGGCGATCTCACCGGGGATGAAGGCGCCGACTTCACGGATCTCCCGATACCGAAGGTAGGGGTCCGCAAGCCGCGTCGCCGTCACCGCGGCGATGATCGCAGCGGTGCCTCCCTCGGATGTGTCGATGCCGTCCACCGTAGTCACTGACCGTCTCCTCCCCGCGCGACGTCGCCGCAGGCGCCGGCGCACCCCGCGGCGACCGGACGTTCTCACAGCACGACATACGAAATCGTGTCCGACACGTGTGCGCACGCAAAAAGTCAGCCGCCGCCTCTTGGGGCGACAACTTTCAATCATTCAATCGGTTCTCGTCGAACAGGCTCCGTACCAGGCCGCCGTCGTACTCCGCCGCACTTCTTTTATGCGCGGACAGCGACCGGAGCCCACGGGGTGAGGCCGATCTCAGATCGGTGACGGCGCGGCCGGCGGGCCTGCCACGGGAGCGCGGGGCTGGTAGGCCTCGTCGCGCTGACCGTGACGGCAGCCACCGGTCCCGACCGGCGCCACCGGCACGTCCGGCACGTCCGGCACGCTGTCCGCGCTCAACGCGGCGAGCACGACCGAGCGGACCGGTCGTTGGAATTCCGTCACGCCCACAGCCAGGGATTTACTGGAACCGGACCGGAAAGCGTTCGATGCCACGCAGGACGAGGTTCTTGCGGTAGGCGAGGTCGTCCGTGAGCAGCGTCATCGTTGTTTCCCTCCGGATGAGTTCCTGCAGCACGGCCTCCATCTCCAGGCGGGCAAGCGGCGCGCCGAGGCAGTAGTGGATTCCCAGACTGAAGGTGAGATGACGCTTCGCGGGTTGCTGGCCCACGTACCGGGTGATATCGAACCGCTCGGCGTCGGGGAACGCCTCCGGGTCCCGGTTGGCCGAGCCGAAGAGCAGAGCGACGCCGTCGCCCGCGCTGAACGTGTGCCCGGCGAGCTCGGTCTGCTCGTGGGCGAGGCGGCAACAGTGCCGAATCGCGAGCCGCGTTCCTGGCGTACCGACGAGCGGTGGACCGGCGTGCACGTCGCCCCGGCCGGCGAACAGCGCACAGCCTGATTGCACCATGCCGGGACCGACAGCAACGACTAGACAACACTATGAATCGGCGTGGGATATCGAGAGCTGGATCTGGCTGGTGGCGAGACCGTGATCCCCCTTCCACCCGACCGGCGGGGGGTGATCTTGCGGGGGGCTGGTTGATGTCGTCGATGAGGTGTCTGATCTGATGGCCCCGGCGTCCATACGGGCTGTGGAGAGGAGACTTCTGAATGGCCGTACCCGATGGCGAGCTTGACCTGCCCGTACCCGTACCGCGGGCAGCGCGGTCACGGCCTGTCCGCCCGTGGGAGCAGCCGCGGGTGCCTCCTGGTCCGCCGGTCTCGGCCCAGCTGGCCGGGTTTCTAATCCAGTTCGCGCCGCTGCCTGCGGCCGTGGTGGGCTGGTTCCTTGCCGGGGCGCTGGCTCTCCCGGCGGAGGCCGGGGCGGTGGTGGGGTTCGTGGTCCACCAGCTTCTCCAGGGGTTTGTCGTTGTTCCGGCCCTGCTTTGGAAGAGATCAAAGCCGTGCGGCGAGCAGGTGCGCGACCGTGTCGTTGCAGCGGGCGTGCGGCTGGGTGTGACGGTGTCTGTGTGCGGACGCTGGGGAGCCGGCGGGGCCGGGTGCGCGGTGTAGGTGTTCTTCTCATGCCGCCGGGTCGGGTATGGGTGGTGGTGGCGGAGGATCTGGCGGTGACGAACCCGGCGGACCTTGACGCCCTTGTCGCACATCAACTCGCCAGAGCCCGCGCGGCGGCTTACCGCCTCGTCCTACCGCTGATGCTGGTGGTCTGGGTGGCGTTGGTGGTGCTGGCCGGTCAGGTGGCTCCTGACGGCGGGCTCGAGCTCGCCATTCAGACGGCCAGCTCGTCGGTCTGTGGGGGATAGGCGTACGGGTCCGGTCCCCCCTCGGACATCAGGCCCACCCGGATCATCCCGGCTCCGCGGGCCGCGGGCCGCGTGCCTCGGCCCACGGCCCAGGCACGCGGGGCCCGGACCCGTCCTCGACGCGGTACATCGGTAGCCGGATGCTGAGCGCCGCCCAGACACGAGCCTCGCCGCGATCTGGTGGTTGGTCAGGCCTTCGGCGAGCGGCTGGACGACCTGGCTCCGCCCGGGCGCCGGGCCCTGCCGCAGCTGTGCAACAGACCTGAGGCGCTGATGTCCCGCCGTCAAGGGCGGCATCACGAACACCCGCCGGGAGCCACCCGGTCAATTCCTGCCGGATAATATCCCGGACCGATCATCTGTCTCACGAATGACATCTTCAGCATTGGTGCTCGGCTGTATTCCTCCGGCATCGTGTTACCTGTTGATAGCGGCGGATAGTACCGTTCGTGTAACGGCTTGGGTGAACCTTGCGGAGGTAGGTAATGGGCGGCATGCGGAGGGGCTGGAACGTACGCCGGTCGGTGTGTGGTGGGATTGTCGCATCGGCGTTGGCGGTCGTGGTCGCGGGATGTCAGGAGGGCGTCATCCCGGTCGACCCCGCAGCGCCGCCGCCCGCGGCGGCAGGGTCGGGGGCGACCGGGCCGGGGACGACCGGGCCGGCGGCCCCGCCCACGCAGGCCACCGTCGCGCCGGCGAGGATCCTGCGCGCGGGGGACTATGTGCTCACGGCGGGCGAGGAGACCGCGGGCTTCGAGAGCTCGGGCGGCGCTGGCGACGAGAACAGCGACAGCAGCGCGATTCGCGCCCAGGTCGCCGCATGCGTCGGAGTCCCCGACTACAATCCGTCGCCGCCATCGGACGAGACGACGGGCGACACTTTCACCAACATCGAGGAATCTGATTTCCAGGCAATCAGCCGGGCGAAGGTCCTCTCTGAGAGCCAGATCCGCCGGAACGCCCAGATCGTGACCAGCCCTGGTTTTGGTGACTGCTACCGCACGGCGTTGGAGGACCAGCTGGCGGGCGAGGACGAGAACGGCTTCACCTACGAGATCGTCGCGGTCGAGACACCGTCCCCGCCGCGGGGGGCCACCGCGCTGGTCCGCATCTCGATGGGCATCACGGACGAATACGGCACCTACGGTTACGTCTTCGACACGATCTATTTCTACGTCGGCCAGGTGGCCGTCGAGCTCGACGTCACCAACATCCAGGACGTCCCGCCGCCGATCATCGAACAGGGCCTCATCGACCAGATCGCCGACAAGTTGACCAACCAGTAGCCACCCGGCCGCCACACAACCGGCCGGGACAGGGAGCCGGCCAAGGACGACTACCTCGTCGTCGGCGCCCCAGATGCAGGTACGGGGCCGCTTTTCCCGCTTCGCGCCTCTACGCGCGCTGGCGCGCTTCCGGCCGAACATCGCTATCTGCCCACGCGCCCTCTCCAGTACGCAACAGCCTGATGTAGGGATTGCGCCAGGTTACTCACCCCGCACATGCTTACCGAACATGGACTACCGCGTACTCGGCCGCACCGGCGTGCGGGTCTCCCCGCTCTGCCTGGGTGCGATGATGTTCGGGACCTGGGGCAACCAGGACCACGACGACTCAATAAAGATCATTCACAGGGCGTTGGACGCCGGCGTCAACTTCGTCGACACCGCGGACGCCTACTCCGCCGGCGAGTCCGAGGAGATCGTCGGTAAGGCGCTGGCCGGCCGCCGCGACGACGTCGTGCTCGCGACCAAGCTGTACATGCCGATGGGACCGGGGCCCAACCGGCGCGGCCTGTCACGGCGCTGGATCGTCACCGAGGTGGAGAACAGCCTGCGGCGGCTCGGCACCGACTGGATCGACCTCTATCAGGTGCATCGTCCCGACCCGTCGACCGACATCGACGAGACGCTCGGCGCGCTCACCGACCTCGTCCGGGCCGGCAAGATCCGCTACTTCGGCAGCTCGACGTTCCCGGCGCACGAGGTGGTCGAGGCACAGTGGGTGGCCGAGCGCCGCAACCGCGAGCGGTTCGTCACCGAGCAGCCGCCGTACTCGCTGCTCGTCCGTGGGATCGAGGCCGATCTGCTGCCCGTGGCACAGAAGTACGGACTCGGGGTGCTGCCGTGGAGCCCGCTGGCCGGCGGCTTCCTGTCCGGGCGCCACACCCGCGACGGCGGCGAGGTCACGAGCACCCGGATGTCCCGGGTGCCGAACCGGTTCGATCTGTCCGTGCCCGCGAACCAGCGCAAGGTCGAGGCTGCGATCGCGTTCGCCGACCTCGCCGCCGAGGTGGGTGTCACGCTGATCGAGCTGGCGCTGGCGTTCGTGCTGAGCCACCCGGCGGTGACGTCGGCGATCATCGGCCCGCGCACGATGGAGCACCTGGAAAGCCAGCTCACCGGCGGCGCCGTCACCCTGGACGAGGCGACGCTGGACCGGATCGACGAGATCGTCCCGCCTGGCGTCAACGTCAACCCGGAGGACGCCGGTTATGTCCCGCCGTCCCTGGCCCAGCCCGCGCTCCGCCGGCGCTGACCCTCACGTTCGTTCGCGGCGTCCAGAGGTCCGGTCGCCACTCGTGGTCGCCCCGACCTCGGAGTCCACCGTCCGTCGCACACGCATCCTCGGCGGGCTGATCAGCGAATATCGCAACGACGCCTGACACCTCCTGCGGAAGATCGCATCATCCGCAGGAGGCCGGCTCACAGGCCGAATCGGGATTCTGGAGCCCCACAGGGTCGAAGTACGGGTCGAACGGGGAGCGGCCCCAGGCCGGGCCGGGCTGCAGGTCGACCAGCTGGGCGCCGCGGTCGAGGGTCCGCTCAAGCTCGGCGACCGCGTGGTCGATCTCGAACAGCTGGATGGGCACCGGGACCAGGATCCGGTTCTCGTGGGTGTAGCCCCAGTCCTCCCACAGCCAGTCGTTGAACGCCCGGTTCACCGCGTAGCCGGCCTCGACGTCGCCGCGGCGGAAGGCGCTCTCCCACCCGGTCCCGACCGCGTGGAGAACGGCGACCTCGACGTTCTGCATGTCCATCAGGGTCAGCCGCGGGTCCTTCTTCTCGAAGGCCGGCCGCATCGCGTTGTACCGTTCGACGAGCTGCGCCCGGCTGAGCTGGTCGAGATCCTTCATCGGGTTCAGCTTGTTCAGCATCGCGCCAGGGATGGGAATGCTTCCCTCCATGGCAGGAAGCTCATTGATGTCGACGCCGCCGTGGCCACCCTCGGGCTGCGAGTGGACGCCGAGGGTGCGGCTCTCGTGGTCGAGTTCCTCGTCTTCCTCGTGCTCTTCCTCGGTGAGCATCCGGGTCTCGCCGGGCAGCCAGGCGCGCTCGATCATCTCAGCGGAGAGGTATCGCGACGTGGCGTCGGACGGAGCGTACAGATGGTGATCGGCGTCGAATATGTCATAGGAGAGGCTCTGCTCAAGATCCGCGACGTAGATACCGCGCGATCCGAGCTGAGGGGTCTCAGTCAACGGGCCCTCCACGAGTTCGTCATGATCGGAATATTTAAACTCAGTCTAACTCCTGGAGATGTCGGCACGCTACCCTGTCCATCGCGCCCACTTGCTACCCGCCGGCAGGTCCAACGCGTAGACTCCGCCCGTACGCGGGACTGCCCGGCGCCATCCGAGCGCCGGTCAGGAACGCCGCCGTACACGCCGGCATCCCGTTATCGATGGCACCGGGAGCGGGCCTGGCGGTTCATCGGGTAAGGTCTGGTGGCGGCGTTTTCCGACCCGTTGGCAGCCGCAGTGCGGCCGCGGTGGGCAGGCGAACTCGCCGCGATTCATCCGGATGCGGTGGCGTTATCCGCGGCGGTGGGCGCCTCTCGTGGCCGAGCCTGGCGGAACGCGGCCATCTCGTCGCTGTGGGACTCGACGGTCCCGGCGGCCGTCCGGGTGATGTCGTATGTGTGAATCTCCCGACCGCGCGGCGCATGTTCCGCGGGTGGGTGAGCTCTACCGGTGGGCTACCGCTACATCGCCGACCGCCGGACGGACATGATCGCGACCGGGCGCGCGCACGTCTACGTCCAGGTATGCGAGATCGAGAGGTCCAGGCGACGTTCAAGGTCGCCGACCATCTCGGTCGGCCGGAGTCGGGCAGGATCGGACCCGGGCCCTGGTCGAGGCCAGGAGGACCGGACCATCTCGGCCCGGCCGTGCACCGGAAGGCCCCGGATCAGTCCGGAAGGTTGACGTCGGGGTGCAGCCCGGCCGTCACGATCGCCGCCCGGAGGTGCAGCGCCTGATTCAGCTTCGGCAGCCGTCCGTGAGACCACTCCATGATGCAGTCCACGACCAGCGCCTCGAGAATCTGCGCCATCTCGGACGGGTCGACCCGCTGGGTCACCTCGCCTTTCTCCTGGGCTTTGGCGAACAGCTTCTCGAAGGCTTCCGAGAAGGCCGGGCCGCTGTACGAGGCGTGGATCCGGTGCGGTCTCCGGAACTCGGCAAGCGCGCGGCTGACGGCCGCCGGGGGAGTGCCCTTGATGTTGCGCGCGACGGCGTTCAGCACAGTGCGCAGCGAGTCGTCGAGACTGCGGTCGGAACGGACGCAGCGGTTCGCCGACTCGTTGAGGACGGTGGCTGTCTCGGCGCCCATCTCGAGTAGAATGTCTTCTTTGTGCGCAAAGTGGAAGTAGAAGGTTCCCTTTGTGACCCCGGCCGCCTGGCAGATCTCCTCGACCCGCGTGTCCTCGATACCGGTCTCGAATCCGCGCTCGGTCCACAAATGCAGCGCGGCGCGCACCAGGCGATGCCGGGTCTCCCGGGATCGCTCCTGTAGAAGGCCCGCTCGCCGGCGCGGCTCATTCGAAGTGCTCACCGTGCGGAGTATACCGGTACCATCAGGCCCGGTGGTTCCCCCCGCTCGCCCGGGGCCGACCCGTCGCACGGGCGGGCCGGTCCGTGCGACGGGTCACATCACGTGTTTTCAAGCCACCGCCGTGCGTTATGAAGAACCTCACTGAACGGCTTGCCGCGGTCGAAGCTCGGCTCCCGTGGCAGGCCGAGAACGCGCTCGCTGATCGCGTTGCGCTGCATCTCGTTGGAACCGCCGGCGATCGACCAGACCCGGCTGTTCAGATAATCCAGCGCGGCGCGGCGCCCGTCGTCCCCGCGCCAGACAAGAGGCATCCCCTGCCCGATTTCCATGACGAGGCGGGCACGCAGCGGGTCGTGCACGCCCGCCGCGAGCTTCCAGTAGGAGGCGATGCCGGCCGCGGGCTTGTCGCTGGAGCGCAGGAGCCCGGTGATGCGCCGGCCCAGCTCTCCCCGGGCCCAGTCCGCGGTGTGGATCCGGGCGATCGCCTGACGGGCGACCGGATCACCGGCCCGGCCGGCCGCCTGGGCCAGCTCCAGCAGGAACGGGTCGATCTCCGCGGCCTGCGCGGGCGGCATGTTGAGCGGGTCGTCGCGGCCCGCGCCGCATGGTCTGGGCGACGGTCCAGCCCTGGTCCACATCGCCGATCACCTCGTCGGCGCTCACCCGGACCTCGTCGAGGAACTCCTGGCAGAACTCGGCGTCCCCGGTGATCTCCCGGATGGGCTGGATGGTGACGCCCTCGGCCCGCAGGGGGACCGCGAACCAGGTGAGGCCGCGGTGCTTGGGCGCGTCCCAGTTCGTCCGGGCCAGACACATCCCGTAGTCGGCGTAGGAGGCGCCGCTGGTCCAGATCTTCGATCCGGTGATCAGCCACTCGTCGCCGTCACGGACCGCTCTCGTCGTGATGCCGGCCATGTCCGAGCCCGCGTTCGGCTCGGAGAACAGCTGCACGAACAGTTCGTCTCCGGAGAGGATCCGGGGCAGGTGACGGGCCAGGAACTCCGGTGAGCCGTGCCGGATCAGGGTCTTGCTGACCGGGCCGTAGGTCGTGCCGCCGGCGTGGCCCAGCTCCGGCGTGCGGTAGCCCGCGGCCTCCTCGGCGAAGGCCCGCGCGTGCTCGTCGCTCAGCCCCTGGCCGCCGTACTCCCTGGGCCAGTTGATCCCGGCGTAGCCGGCCTCGTGGAGCTTCTTCTGAAGTGCCCGCTCCGGCAGGTAGTCCTCGGCGGTGTGTGAGCCGGAGCCGTCGCCGCGGCCGAGGCCGGACTGGCTCGCGTCGCGGGGTTCGAGGTTCGCGGCGAGCCATGTCCGGGCCTGGTGGCGGTAGTCCTCGAGATCGGGCTGGTCAACCATGGCGCCTTCTGTCCTCCGTCGTTCTCTACAGGCCGGCCAACTGACAGACCCGCTCCCGGTGCCAGGTGGGCGAGCCGTACAACGACGCGTCGGCGGTGAGGCGACGCAGATAGAAGTGGAAGTCGTGCTCCCACGTGTAGGCGATGCCGCCGAAGTGCTGCCAGCAGTTGTGCGCCAGCTCGACCGCGGCGTCCGAGACGAAGGCCTTGGTCATGCTCGCCGCGTGCGCCGCCCCGGCACTGTTCTCCTGGACGGCCCGGGCCGCCGCGCTGACGACGGCGTGGCTCATCTCCAGCGCGAGGCTGCTGTCGGCGAGCTGGTGCTTGATCGCCTGGAAGGAGCCGATCGGGCGGCCGAAGGCGATGCGGTCCTTGCAGTACTGCACGGTCAGGTCGAACAGGTACTGCATGGCACCGGCGGTCTCCGCGGCGCTGAGCACGCCGGCGAGCTGGAGCTGCGTCCCGACCGCGTCCGCGGCCGCGCCGGGCGGGCCGAGCAGCGCGGACTCGTCCAGCAGGACGTCGTCGAGGCGGACCTCGCACAGCCGGCGGCTCAGGTCGAGGCCGGAGAGCACCTCGACGGTGAGGCCCGGGGTGCCCGTCGGCAGGAGGAACTGGGCGAGCCCTTCGGGGCCGGCGGCGGTCAGCAGCAGCCACTGCGCCGACTGGGCCTCCAGGACCAGTCCCTTGCGGCCCGCCAGGCGGTATCCGCCGCCCGGCGCCGCCTCGCAGGTGACGCCCCGGGCCCCGGACCAGTCCCCGGCCGGGTCGGCGACGGCCCACGCCGCCGCGGCCTCCCCCGCGATGAGGGCGGGCAGGATCTTGGCCTGCTGCTCCTCCGAGCCGTGGGCGCTGAGGGCCGCCACGGCCACGTTGGTGTCGATGAAGGTGCCCGGCTGGAGGAACCCGCCCGCGCAGCTCGGCGAGCAGGGTGGCGTCGAGGACACCGTCACCGGACACGCTCCCGCCACCGAGGGACTCGGGGGCCAGGAAGGCGAACCAGCCCAGCTCGGCGGCGTTCTCCCGGTAGGAGGGGTCGACCTCGCCGCCCGAGTCGATCAGTGCGCGCACCCGGTCCAGCGATAACGTCGAGTCGATGAAGCGCTCGGTGGTTTCCTTCAGAAGGCGCTGGTCGGGGCTGAGATCGGGGTCCACGCTGTTCCCTTCGGTGCGGTGTCACATGGTGACCGAGTAGCCGCCGTTGACGGGGTAGGTCTGGCCGGTGATCCACGAAGCGGCGGGCCCGGCCAGGAAGGTGATGAGGCCGGCGACATCGTCGGGCTGCCCGAGCCGGGGGATGATGTAGCGCTTCAGCTGGCGTCGCACACGGTCCGCCACCTCGTCCGACTCGCGGGCCATGGCCTCCAGGCCGATGGTGTCGACGGTCCCGAGCGCGACGTTGTTGACGGTGATCCCGTCGCGGCCGACCTCGCGGGCGACCGCCCGGGTCAGGCCTGCCGCGCCGGCCTTGGCGGCGGCGTAGGGGGCCATGTGCGGCTCGCCGACCCGTCCCGCGTCCGAGACGATCGTGATGATCCGCCCGTGACTGGATGCGATCATGTGGGGGAGCGCCGCGCGGATGCAGTTCATCACCCCGAACAGGTTCACCGCGAAATAACGGTCCCAGTCGGCCGGCTCGGTGTTCGCGAACTCGCCGAGGCTGACCGAGGGACCGCGCGCACCCGCGCCGGGCGCGCCCGGCGCGGCAGGCGCCTTCGCGTCCTGCACCGCGGGCCCCGCGTTCCCCGCGTTGTTGACCAGGATGTCGACCGGCTCGGCGGTGATCGCCTTGGTCGCGGCCGCGTAGTCGGAGACGTCAAAGGGACTGGCCGCCGCGTTGCCGTCGCTCTGGGTGATCTCCTTGGCGACCGCCTCGGCCCGGTCGGACACGTAGTCGTTGACCAGCACCCGGGCACCGGCGGCGGCCAACGAAAGACAGATCGCCCGCCCCACGCCCTGCCCGCCGCCGGTGACGACGGCCGTCTTTCCGCTGAGATCGATCGTGAAGCTCACGGGGGTGCGCTCCTCTGGTGGTCGCGCCTCGGAGAGGAGCCGGATGTGTTCCGGTTCCCGGGGGATCCTTTTCCAAGGGATCTGTCGCGAGGGTCTGTCAGGTGATGGCGCCGTCGATTTTGAGTTTGATGATGGTGTCGTCGGTGTGGCCGAGTTCGTGGAGGAGGGTGTCGGTGTGTTCGGCGAAGAGGGGGGCGCGGCGGGTGTGGGGCAGGGTCCGTGCGGCGTCGGCGATCACGTAGGCGTCGCGGGCGTCGGTCTTGGACTCGCCCGGGTGCAGGTCGGCGAGGCGGCGCATCGCCAGCCCTGGCAGGTAGGCGACGTCCAGGCCCATCTGGCGGGCGACCGCGATCGACAGGGCGCCGATGCTTGCGGGCTGGTCCACGATCACCAGTACCCGGCCGTGGGCCGCGAGGGTGGTGAACACGGCCCGCAGGGCGGGTTCGTCGTTGGGTAACGGCCGGTCGTGCAGCTTCTTACCGGCCGGGGTCAATGCGGTTGCGTGGTGGGTTTCCTTGCCGACGTCGAGCCCGCAGAACACGGTGTAGGGCTCGGTGGTGGGGTTGTCGGTCTCCTCCAAGTGGATCACCTTCTGTGGCGGGGTCCAGGCCGACCATGGACAGCGCGCCGGCAGCCACGTTACGAGCAGGCATCACCCATGCCAGGTCTCTATCAGCGGTCACGTCCGTCCGCCGTCTCCGGTGACAACACCCCCCAGGTCATGGGCGACAGGGGCGATCAGTCATGCCGGAGACGGTGGCCTGAACAGCCCGTTTCGGGCCTGCGAGCAAGGTAACGGGGGGGCTGAATCATGTCGCTGCCGAGCGAAAAATGATCAGGGCCCGCCAGGCCTCCGGAAAGATCCGGCGTGCCCGCCCAGTGCCGGGCTGCCGGCCTATCCGGGTCGGGATCTTCCCAAGGAGTGTGCCGGGTAGTCGAAAAAATATCCAGCAACGCGCATCTGCGCCCGCTCTACCTCGGTCGCGGAAACACCCAGGGTGCGGCAGGGAATCGTAGTAGCTGGATCGTGACCTCTACTCCAGGCAGCAACGGTCCCAGTTCCACCTGGTTCTACGTCGCCGGATCAGCCATTTCGCGTTGTCGGCGAAATCCGCGTTGAACCATCGGCCGACCCCGACGAATCCGACTTTGGATGCTCCGGCCAGTTTGAGGGCTGCGGCGGCGGACTGGGCTCGCGCGCCGCTGGTCCACGTGTCGTCGATCACCAGCACCGAGGCGGCGGTGACCGGTCTGACGACGGTGAACCGATCGGTCGCCACCTCCCGGCCGCGGTCACCGCCATGGGTTTCCAGCAGGTCGACGTACCGGTCACCGGTTCCTGCGACAATTCCACTGACCAGACGTTTCAGCGGATGCTCTCCCGGCCGGCCCCTCGTACTGGGAACCGACGTGACCATCGAGAATCCCGGTGTTCCCGCCCCCTGCGCCACATGGGCCTCGTGCACGGAAAGCCACCGCCACAGGACCGCGGCCAGACCAGCCATCCGCGGGTGCCGGTACCGCTCCGGGATCTCTTCCTTCTTGTAGGTGAGCAGTTCTCTCGCGAGCTGCTGACCCGAGGGCGCCAAGGAAACGAACGCCGTCGCGTCGAAGACCAGGGCACCGAGTTTCTGGCGTGCCCGGTTACACGGCAGGCACCGCTCGTACCCGTCGTATACCGACGAGTGGCAGGTGATGCAGACGCCCTCTCCGGAGGCAATGCCGTGAAGCTTAAGTC
>NZ_SJXI01000169.1:0-1190 GCF_004337455.1 Parafrankia sp. BMG5.11
CACACATTAATCGTCAGTACCAGCACGTCTGCAACTGAATGACACGACGCTCCCCGTCCCGCAGTAGCCCGATGGGCGCGGACAAGGAGGTTCGTCCACCCCGATGATCGAGAGTGGAGCCTACGGATGTGGTGCCCAGCTGTACCAGGCGATCGCCGAACGAGTCTGGTCTCCCGAGGCGCTCCGGGCCAGGCCTGCTCCCAACGGCCTTCTACCCGCCGCAGGCGCCAGTAGTGATCAATCGTCTGCCAGGGTGGCAGGTCGTGCGGGAGCAGCCTGTGGGGCTCCGAAATTCGGGTTTCGGCCTGTGAGCTGGCCTTTTGCGGCTGACGTGATCGTCAGGGGGTGTCGTCAGGCGGCGTTGCGGTACTCGTTGATCGGCCCGCCGAGGATGCGTGTGCGACGGACGGTGGAACCCGGGGCCGGGGTGACCACGGGTGGTGAGTCGGGCGGATGCTGGCCGAGGGAGCGGTGAGGCCGCTGGGTGTTGAAATGCTCGGCGTAGCTGGTGAGGGCGGTGGTCAGGTGCCGTTCAGAGACGATCAATAATCTGTCGGTGCATTCGCGGCGGGCGGTGCCGACCCAGCGTTCCGCGATCGCGTTTGCCTGGGGTGACTGTGGCGGTGTGCGTACCACGTCGATGCCGGCTGCGGTGAAGACGGCGTCGAACGAAGCCGTGAACTTTGTGTCGCGGTCACGGATGAGGAACCGGAACCTGCGGCTGCGATCTTCGAGATCCATCAGCAGGTTCCGGGCGTGCTGGGTGATCCATGCCGCGGTTGGGTGTTTCGTTGCTCCAAGGACATGGGCACGGCGGGTGGCGTGTTCGACGACGAAGAACACGTAGATCCGTTGGAGGAACATGGTGTCCACTGTGAAGAAATCGCAGGCCAGGATGGCGGAGGCCTGGGCGGACAGGAACGTGCGCCAAGATGTGTCGATCCGCCGGGGCACGGGGTCGACACCGGTGCGGTGCAGGATCCGCCAGATGGTGGCGACCCCGACCGGGTAGCCCAGCCCGGCGAGTTCTCCTTGGATCCTGTGGTGTCCCAAGGCCGGGTTCTCCTGTGCGAGGCGCAGGACCAGCTCGCGGATCTCCTGGCGGATCGATGGCCGTCCGGGTGTCTTGCGTGGGTGGGTCCATTGTCGTGCGAGGAGATCATGGTGCCAGCGCAGCACGGTGGCCGGGG
>NZ_SJXI01000171.1:0-72095 GCF_004337455.1 Parafrankia sp. BMG5.11
CACCGGAAGTGCGGCAGAGCCAAAATCGTGACAGGCTCGGACGAGCAGGCCCGGACCGTGGTCGGGCTGGTCTTCGACCTGTTCGACCGGCTCGGGACGTTGAACGCGGTGCTGCGCTGGCTGGTCGACCACGAGGTGCAGCTGCCGGTGCGATCCCACAGCGGGGTGGACAAGGGCGAGCTGACCTGGCGGCGCCCCAACCGGGAAACCCTGCAGGTCATGCTGCACAACCCCATCTACGCCGGGTACTACGCCTACGGCAGGCGCCGCGTGGATGCGCGGCGCAGACAGGCGGGCCGGCCCAGCACAGGGCGGGTGGTGCGCGCGATGGACGACTGGCATGTGCTGCTGCCCGACCGGATGCCGGCCTACATCAGCACCGAACGGTATGCCGCGAACCTGGCCCGCCTCGAGGCCAACCGGCAGATCGCCGCCTCGCCGGGGGCGCCCAGGTCGGGATCGGCGCTGCTGGCGGGCCTGCTGCGCTGCGGACGGTGCGGACATCGGATGACGGTCAGCTACCACACCCCGGCCAGCCGGTTCCCCTCGCACAACTATCACTGCGCCTACCTGCCGGCCACCTACGGCACCGGCCGGCCGTGTCAGCACCTCGCCGGCCCGGCGCTCGACCGCTACGTGATCGGCCAGCTGCTCGACGCCGTCGCCCCGGCCGCGTTGGAGGTCTCCCTGGCCGCGGCCGCCCACGCCGAGGCAGACCGGGCCGAGCTGGACGCCCTGTGGCATCAGCGGCTGGAACGCGCCCGCTACACCGCCCAGCGCGCCCGGCGCCAGTACCAGCTCGCCGAACCGGAAAACCGGCTGGTCACCCGCCAGCTCGAAACCGACTGGGAGACGGCGCTGGCCGACCTCGACCGTCTGACCGCCGACTACCAGCGCTTCGTCGAGGCCCGCCCGCAGGCGCTCGCCCCCGACGAACGCCAGGCCATCACCGCTCTCGCCCGCGACCTGCCCGCGCTCTGGAACGCCCCGACCACCAGCCAGACCGACCGCAAACAACTCCTGCGCACCCTGATCGACCAGGTCACCGTCGCGGTCGTCGGGACCAGCGAACTCGTCGACGTGACCATCACCTGGGCCGGCGGGCACCAGACCCACGGCCGCACCACCCGCCCGGTCGCCCGCCTCGACCAGCTCTCCTACTACCCCCACCTCGTCGAACGGATCACCGAACTCGCCGACGCCGGCCACTCCAGCCGGCAGATCGCCGACCAGCTCAACACCGAGGGGCTGCGCCCACCCAAACGCACCGCCTGGTTCGGCCCCGCCCAGATCCTCACCCTCACCCGCCGACTCGGCATCGGGGTCCACCACCCCCACGACACCCGCACCGCCCTGGCCAACCCCGGCCCCGGCCGCTGGTCGGTGGCCGACCTCGCCGTCGCCCTGCACATGCCGACCGCCACCCTCTACAACTGGATCTACCGAGGATGGATCACTGCCCAGCGCCACCCGGACGGCAGATCCTGGATCATCCTCGCCGACGACGCCGAGATCAGGCGGCTCCGCGAACGCCGTGACCGCCCACCCGGCTACTACACCCGAGCCCGCTGGACCCAACCCCGCCCGGCACAGCCAGACCCAAGCACGAACGGAACCCAGACATGAAAGATGATCATAGTTTGAGGGGCACTACCAGTGGCTCACTGAGGAATGCTTCCAGCAGGCGAAACAGGCCTGCGGCCTGGACGACTACCAGGTCCGTGACTACCGGGCCTGGTACGCCCACATCACCCTGTCGATGCTCGCCTACGCCGCGCTGGCCGCCGTCCGCGCCGAGCAGGTAAAAGGGGCCCTAGCCCCGCAGGTCTAAGCATGATCGGACTGACAGTACCCGAGATCCGGAAACTGATCGCCACCCTCGACAGGGGTGCCGCCCCGGGACAGGATCTCAACAGATGTGACACCAAGCCCGGTGCTCTGCTCCGTTCCTACCGGACCCCGAACATGTGCGTGCTGGCGACGTCCGGGCCGCAGGGGCCGTTGGCGACACCGGTCCGGTACTACCATCTCGATTTCGCGGTGATGTTCACGGCGTCACTCACCTCGCCGAAGATGCGCAACATTGCGGCGGATCCTCGGGTGTCTCTCGGGGTGTTCGCTCCGCTGGTCGGCCAGGCCAGTAGTCGGGGAGCCCAGATTTTCGGGCGGGCCCGGGTGCTGGCCGCGGAGGAGTCCGAGTTCGGGTACTAGGCCCGGGGTTCGGGTTCGTGCCACCAGCCGCCAAGGAGCTCTCCGCGATTCCAGAAAAACAGCTCCGCTCTGTGTGACCGCTGTCCGACCCGGTAGCCACACCGTAGACCGTGCCCCCCCCACCACGCCGGGGTGGGCGCGGCGGCAGCCGGCCCACCCCGAACTGCCGGCCTACTGGTAGGACAGGTTCGACTGCCCCTCGATCACGCGGCCAGCGATGTAGAGGTCTCCGTTGGAGTCCAGTACCGCGATGATTTTCTTCTGGTTGCCGTGGTGGGTCGTGAAGAAGATCTTGTCGGCTTCCTGGGAGGTGGAGTAGTTGGTGTTGACCGAGAGTTCGATGCTCACCGGCGAGCTGATGAGCACATCCTTCTTGGGCGAGGTCGGGTACTTCTGGTTCTGCCGCAACTTGACTCGGCCGTGAGTGTCGCCCTCTTCCCAGTCCGAGGCCAATCCGAGGTCAACGTCCGCCATGACGATGCTCCGTTCTCGTTCGTACGGGAACCTCTCCTGACCGGAGTAGGCTGTATCTTTTCCAGAAAAGACCTGACCGTCGACCAGCAGGAAGTACGTCTGCAGAGGTCGACGCGGAGAGAACACGCGCCTGTTCCGGCGAAAATTTACTCGACCGCCGGCCCCTCCTGGCCGATTTTTTCTACCTGATCGGACCAGCTAACGGGTGCGTAGACGCCGCAGCGGACGGGGACGACCCCTTCCTTGGTCTACGTATTTCCTGTCCCGGGGAGGCCATCCAGCCATCCGAGTCACAGGCATGAGCGCCACAAAACCTCTCCCCCAGAGGTAGTGATGGAATCGCACCGTCGCATACGTAGCGTCACACGCCAGAGGCAGCGACACGCGGAAATCACCGGAATATATCGACCCAGTTAAATCGTGTCGCTTTTGGGTGAAATAAACCCGGAATGCGCGCGGCGTATTACCGAGCGTCAACACACCCGAGTCGGGCCCGGTCGGTCGAGGCAGTCGCGATCTACAAAACGGCCTTCCCCTGCGCATCCCGGACCAGCCGCGCCCACCGGTCGCGCACCTCGGCGGCCGGGACTGGTCAGTCGCGGTCCAGCATTTCGGCCACCTGAAGATCTTGTCGACGCTGGTACCCCCGGTTGGCCTTCCCATGAGCTGCGCACGCTGCTCACCTGGCTGACGCCGGGGCTGCATGCGCTACCGGTCTGGACCGCCGCCGGCACCGGCGTCCCTGGCGGCTACCAGCAGCGCGATGCAAGAACTCTGATCATCGCTAGCGCCGACGGCCGCCCAGACCCTCCCTGACCGTCCCCGCTGTGGCAGACACGGAGGTGAGGCCTGCGGCCAAGGCGTCAACGCTGATCGCCTGCCCGATCTTGAGCAGGTCCAGCCCGAGCGGCAGGGTGCTGACCCAGCCTGGCGTCGGCCGGATCCGGCGCGGGTGGATCGAAAACCCGACGGCGTCCGCGTGGCAGGTGACGGCGTCCTGCACCTCGGCGAGCAGGTCGGGGGTGGGCGCGTAGACCGTCAGGTACAGGCCGACACGCAGCCATCCAGGTTTCACTGGGGTCAGGTGCAATGCGAGGTCGAACCTGTCCGGATAGGCCAGCAGTCCCTCCATGCGGACCGCCCACAGGTCGCCGTCGGAAGGGTGGTCGGTAATCGCGATGGTGGCTGCGTACACGTCGCCGACCTCGATCAACCCTCCGTCCACGAACCCACCCGGCCGTCGCTCGTGGTCGATGTCCGCGGCTGGCGGGAGCGCGTCATCCGGGTCGACGGGAACGCCAAGCAGGCAGGAGAGGGCGGCGGTGTCGAGAACCTGGGCAGGCAGGGCGGCGGTGTCGAGCAGGCTCACAGCCTGCTCGAGTCGGTGGCGGGCCGCCGTCGCGGCGCGCGCTCGGCTACCTGGCCACAGGCGGCTGGGCTCGTAGCAGGTGAGAAACACCCGTCGATCCGTCGGGAAGCTGTGGTGCAGGTAGAGCGGCCGCGCTGGCCGGCGGACGGTGAGTTGCAGCTGCCCCGGCAGGGTGCGCAGTACCTCCGCCCACGCCGCGGAGGCGTGCACGTCCGTCTTCTCCGCTGCGGCCATCGGGTCGAACGCGGCGACGACGGAGACCGCACCCCGCAGATTGATCACCCCGGTGGTGTTCACCGCGGTGCGGCATACCGGCTCCTGGCGGTGGAGCCGGCGGACGACGGCGATGTCGGGAACCCATGGCTCGCGCACGCTCTGTGGGCTCATCGCAGCGCCCGCCGGCTCGGCTCGCCGCCCGCCCCGCAGTCGGGTGGTGCGATGAACGGGCGGGGCTGGCCCGTGCGGGTGGCGGTGATCAGGAGCAGCATGCCGACGATCGTCCCTCCGATGAAAGGTGCCGCCGCCAGCGCGAGCAGGCAGGGCAGACCGACCCTGTCCAGCAGGAGCGCGCACATCGCTGCCATCGCCCCACCCACCACGGCTGCGATCATCTGAAAACCCGAGGATGCGGGTGGTGCAAGGCATTCGTGGCCGCGGGTCTCAGCTCTGGTCATGAGAGGCAACCATCACGAGGGTCTTGTCGAGGTTGCTCAACGTCGTGGGCATCGGGGCGGCCAGGAACAGGCTGGCGGCGCCGAGGTTCTGCGCGACGGACCGTCCCGACTGGCTGTCGTCACCGTCGACCCAGTGACGCAGCAGCAACACGACGAGCGCGAGCCCGAGGCCGATGGCGACGACCGCGAGGGCGGTGCGTACGGGGTTCTCGCGGGGCTCGGGAGCGGCCAGCAGCTGTTCGTCGCCCTGGCCCAGGCTCGGGATGGGCTGCGCCCCCGCGGACGGCATGTGACTCCACGGGTCGTAGTACTCGTCGTCCGAGGTGGGGGTACGCCACCAGGAGCGGACCTCGCCGGTGTCGTCGTGGTAGCGGTCATCATCCATGGGGATCACCCGGTTCCTTCGGTCAACTGGCAGGTACCGAAGGAAGGGACAGGCGGTGGGCCCGACGCGACACCGAACCGCGTATCAGTTCGAAAAAATCTTGGGAGAGCAGCGGGGTATCCGCTCAGGTGGCGCGCACTGTCCTGCTGTGCCCCGGTAGGAGGGCACGCAAGTCGGCGCGAGGCGGTGCCCGGTGCCGCAGGCCTTGTCATCGCGGCGATGTGGCTTGAGCCGTCGATGCGTGTGGCCTAGCGCGGCGGAGCAGTTGATCGCGAAAAGGAAAAACCCGGCCCGCGAGGGGGCCGGGTGGTCTAGACGGCGAGCTTGGCATGCGCGGTGCTCGCTGTCAAAACTCACCATCCAGGTGGGCGGGTGAGGGCGCCAAGCTGTGTGGGGAGTTGCGCCGCTGTGAGGTCGGTGGTGCGCAGGCTGTACCACCAGTGCCGGCCCACGCCGGTGTGCGGCACGCCGCGCAGCGCTCCGGCGAGGTAGCCCTTGCTGGGGTTGACCACGCCGACGGGCACGAGCTCGCGGGCTTGAGCTACCGGGAAGGCGAGGTCGCTGTCGTTGCTGATCACGACGGCGGCGGTGATCCGCTGGTGCAGCAGGTCGAGCAAGAGGTGGGAGGCGACGTTGACGTCGGAGCCCTTCTCTTCCCGCTGGGCGACGGAGACCAGGAAGCGGGCGTCGCGCACCGGCTGACCGGCCGGGTCCTGGATCATCACCGGCCAGTCTGAGGTGGCCAGGACCGGCTGACCCTTCGGGCCCGGCACGGCCAACGGCGCTCTCACGACCTTGGTGATGTACCGGCCCTTGGTGATCTCGTCGACGGCGTAGGCGGCTCGCAGCGCCCGCAGGTAGATCTCCTGGTCGGCGGCGCCGCTGGGGTTGCTCGCGCCGTCGATCGGCGCGGTGCAGTACACCACCCGGGCGATCTGCGCCCCGGCCCACTCCGGCCGTGCGGCGACGATCGAGGCGGCCAGGGCACGCAGGTCGAGCCAGCGCCAGCCCGGCTTGCCGGCACCGCCCATCAGCCCACGGCCGCCGTAGTACAGGTTGAACCCGTCGATGTAGACGCCGACCTGCAGCGGCGCTGCCGCGGCCGTCGTGCCCTGCACGCTCATCTCGCTCCCGTCGGGGCCTTGGTTACGAGCAACGCAGTCCGGACGCGGGCGCCGACCGATACCTCGACCTTGGCGGCTACATCGTCGGGCCGCTCGACATCGATATGTGGGCGCAGACGGCCTGGGACATTCCGTACTGGCCGCACCGGCGCCCCTTGGTCGTCCTCAACGGTTGCCACACCACCGAGTTCTCCAGCGCCACGCTGAACAGCTTCGTGCCGGCTTTCACCCAGTGGGCAGGTGCCGCCGGTGTTGTGGGCACCGAGGTGGACCTGGAGCAGGGGCTGGCCGGCTGGGCGATGGAAGAATTGCTCACCCGGCTTATCGACGGTCTTCCTGCTGGCGAGGCGCTGCGCGGCGCGCGGTGGGCCATGCTCCGCAAGGGCAACGTCATGGGGCTGGCCTACACCCCCCACTGCCTCGCCAATCTTGCCCTACGGCCAGCCAGTTAGGAGCAAACGCGTGGGAAGCTCGCACATCATGTCCGCCGGCGCCTGCTGCTTCGGCGTTGTGGTCGGCTACATCACTTACCGCACACTGATTCGCACCCACAGGACGGCCGTCACCGACATCGTCACGGTGATCGGCGCCATCGGCGGCGCGGCGGTGACCGGACTGTTCGACCCCAATCAAAGTGACGCGTTCGGGTGGTACTCCATCGGGCTGCTCGCCGGGATGGCCGCGTTCTTCCTACTGTTCTGGGCCATGAATGACCGGAAGGAGCTTGCGAGCGTCATGGGCGCACGGGACATCGGCCAAGCCGGGCCAGCTGATACGCAAGCACCGAGACCTCGTCGCTGACGATCTACGGCGGTGTTTCATCCCCTTCCGTCATGGTCGCCTCCGGCGTAGTGGGTCCAGGTTCCGCCGACGTCGGCGGAACCTGGACCCACTACGCCGGCCCTGCCAGCGATCGGGCGGGCGCAACGCCCGCCGGCAGCTACCCGGTGCGCTCGGCCGTGACCGCCAGGGTCA
The DNA here is from genome assembly GCF_004337455.1 of Parafrankia sp. BMG5.11. Classification (NCBI taxonomy): domain Bacteria; kingdom Bacillati; phylum Actinomycetota; class Actinomycetes; order Frankiales; family Frankiaceae; genus Parafrankia; species Parafrankia sp. BMG5.11. Next base: position 7,213 of record NZ_SJXI01000171.1, read on the forward strand.
CGTAGGGCATCGTGATGCTGCCGCCAAACACGTCGAACGCGGCGCCGAGACCGGCCAGCAGCTGGTTCAGCTGGGCTGTCGGGAGCTGGTTGTGGCCGCCGTGGGTGGGTACCTGGTCAAGCCAGTCGTCCCGGGAGTACGTCCGTTCCCAGCCGAACCGCCATTGTTCGGCGTCGCCGAAACCGCCGGCGGCTCGCATCCCGTCGACTGCCCAGGCGGCCAACGAGGCATCCGCGTCGAGGGTGGGGGCCGCCCATGGGCTGAACGGCAGGTCGGGCGCGACGTGCCGGTAGACCGAGGCAAAGGCTTCGGCTATCTCGTGCGGGGGTGCGAAGGCGTTCCAAAACACGGCCAGTCGACCGCCCGGGCGCAGCGCGCGCGCCGCGTTCGCCGTTCCCTTCACCGGATCCACCCAGTGCCAGGACTGGCCGGAGACCACGGCGTCGAACGCCCGGCCCGCCGGCTCCCAGTCCTCGAACGACGCGACCTCCACCTCCAGCCCGCCCCGTCTCGCGAACTCGGCCATCCGCGCATCCACCTCGACCCCCAGCACCTGGCAGCCCGCCGCACGCAACAGGCGGGCCACGATGCCCGTGCCACAGCCGACGTCGACCACCCGAGGCCCGGGACTGGCCGCCACCACCCGCGCGACCAACGCTTCCGGATAGCTCGGCCGCGTCCGGTCATAACGTTCGGCGTCGACGCCGAACGATTCCGCCACCCGCCGCGCACGATGCGGCTCGTTCGCGTGGCCCACGCCGGTCTCCGCGTCTACCAGGTCAGGCTCTCGCTTCAGCTCCGTCACGCGTCAACCCTAAGTTGACGGCAAGTCGGCGTCAACCTAGCGTTGACGCTGCCGGCCGGTCCGACCCTCGGGCGCCACGAGCAGCCCGCGCGGTCGCCGGGCGAGCCATGGGACACGCGACACTCGACCGAGCATGATCCACGATAAGCGGTCGGGCGGTCCGCATACCCAGCTCGCAATCAACGGCCAGTCAGCGGCGGGCCTTCAGACGCCCCAGCGACCACGGCAAGATACGACCGGCCCCGCCAGCCGTCACGTGACAGTGATCACCCTTACCGCCAGTCACGATCATCGGTATCGATCTTGCGAATTCAGGTCACTCGAACACGCGACTCTGCCAGTCTCGACCCCCGGTAAGGAAGCTGTCACCAGCCGCAATTCGGAGATGATCTACAGAGCCTCTGTGTTCGTATCGTCGACGGGCGCGCGGCGGGCGAGGGCGGCACCGACGGTGTAGGCGGCGTCACGGTCGAGGTTCTGCCGGTCGCGGTCGTAGCGGCGGGTGGTGGCAGGGCTGGCGTGACCCATGGCGTCTTGGAGGTCGCGGGGGTTGCCGCCGCGGTCGAGGTAGACGGTGGCGAAGGCGTGGCGCAGCGAGTGCGGGGAGAGACCTTCCGCCAGCCGGGGATGCCGGCGGCGCGGGCGAGTCGGCGGACCAGGCGGAAGACATAGGGCTGGTCGATGCGGCGGCCAGTGGAGGTCACGAGTAGCGGGCCGGTGAGCTGATCGAGTGGGATGCAGGTGTCGGCGGCGCGGTCGGCGAGGTAGGCGTCGAGGGCGGCAGCGGTGTCGGGGTGCACAGCGCGTTCCATGGTCTGGCCGCCCTTGGCGGTGTAGCGCAGGGTGCGGTGGCCGCGGTTGTGGCCGTAACCGGCGACGTCCAGGGCGCAGGCCTCGGCGACCCGCAGCCCAGTCTCGAGTAGCAGCCGGATCAGCGCCCGGGTCCGCACTGCGGCCGGGTAGGGGTCGGCGTCGGCGGCGGCGAGTAGGTCACGGGCCTGGGCTTCGGTGAGTCCGACGGTGGCTGAGCGGTGCCGGCTGACGGTCGGGCGGCGGACGGTGACGGGGTTGCGGTCGACCAGGTCCTCGTCGAGGTCGAGCAGGTAGCCGTACCAACTTGACACCGCAGCCAGTGCCCGGGCCCGCGATGCCGGCGCCAGTGGCCGGCCGGTCGCTGGCCGGGGTTCGGTGGCGAGTTGTTCGAGCCAGGCGGCGACGTCCGGGCGTCGGGCGGCGGTCGGGTCGACGCCGTGCTCGGCGCACCAGTCGAGCCAGCCGGCGAGGTCGCGCAGGTAGGCACGCTGGCTGGTCGGGGCGTCGGTGTGCTCGCGCAGCCAGCCGGCGGTGGCGGCAGCGAGCACCGACTCGCCGAGCGCGCCGATCGCCGCTGGCAGCACCAGTACCGACGGCGGGAGGACGGGCTCGGCTCCGGTCACCTTGCCCGCCTTCCATCACCTGAGATTGATCACTTTAAGTACACGATAACTTCTCTTATCATGTGCTTTTATGATCAGGACCGGGCCTGATCGACGCATCGCCCCGCCGACGGCGGGCACTTTCACAGCCCGCCCTTACTCGCGATCGTGACCACCAGCCGCGTAGAGGGCAGCCTCGTAGAGGGCGAACAACACCAGACCGTACCGGTGGATCTCCGCGACAGGCAGACCCGCAAATATCGCGATCACAGGCGCCATCACCCCGAGCATGATCAGCGCGATCGCAATCGATTGACGCCTGCCGAGATGTGTTATCAGAACGCGCGGAGCAGGAGTCTCCTTTTCCTCGTCGACGGCGTGCTGTTCGTCGCGCTTGGCCACGACAGCGTCTCGCCAAGCCCGCAGGATGCAGAAGAGCACTCTGCTACGTACGGCTTGCACTCCACGGTGGACCTGCACCCCGGCCGTGCTCGGTGCGCAGTTGAGCAGGTCCGCGATCTCGGCCTGCGACCAGCCTTCGACGTGGCGCAGGTAGGTCGCGACGCCTTGCCGGTCCGGCAGCCGTCCGATCGCTTCCATGACGTTGCGTGCGGCGGCGGCGTCCTCAGTCGTGGCACGCAGTGTAAGGGTGGATCTGCCGCGGCCCATGGCTTGGTCGAGGTCCGCGGTGTCGGTCGCGGAGACTCGGCCGGCCCTCGGCGCCGCGCGGCCGACCATCCGCCGCACGATCGTAAACAGGTAGGCGGCCGGATTATCGATCTTCCCCCAATGGGACAGCGTCTCAGTGAAGGCTTCGTGTACCACGCCCTCGGCGTCGAGTTGGGAGTCGCTCAGCCCGTGGATGGACATCTGCCGGCGCACGAACGCCCGCAGGTGCTCGGCGTGTTCCCGATAGGTGCCGTCGACGGCAGCTGCAACCTCCAGGCTCACCGGCTCGAGTGCCCTGGCTTTCTCGTCGTTCGAGTTCGCCTTCCGATCGAGGGGACGTCCGGTCGCCGGAGCGGGCTGCGACTTGGGTTGCTCCGGCACCGCCCCGTCTGCATACTCGCTCTCTTTGGGCTTGCTGCTCACCGAACCCCCTATCCCCAGGCCGGCAGACCGCGGACGCCGCCACACGTCGTCCGCAGTCCACGGAACGACAGCCAACGAGCATGCGTCATGACGCCATCACTACCAGCGGCACGGGATCAACGGACATCGGGGGTGGCCTGCTTTCGGGTCGGGTACCACTTCCTCGACGGAAGCGGCGGACACCGGGTACGAGGCGCTGACGCACCGAACCATTTACAAACGATTTTCAAGATTTTTCGGAGGCCTCCGAAACCGGGGCTGGCAGACGCACCCCTGTGCCTGCCAGCCCCCGGACCTGGTGTGTTTAGGCGCCTCGCTCCCCGCCCTGGTCTGGGTTCGGGCTGGTCGCCAGACGCCGCACCCACTGGGCCAGCGCCGCCCGGCCACGAGCCCACAGCCACCGCGTCCCCGCCTCGAGCAGACGCCCGGCCACCTGGCCACAGGCCATGGTTCCCAGCAGGGACATTGGGTCGTTCAACTCCACCATCGGCTAGTCGCCCTTCCGCTCCCGGGCCGGCCCGACGGGCCGACCTCGGAACGTACGTGGCAACCGACGTCGATTTCCTTTACTCGTCTGGTCCAACCTCTTCCCGGCTCATCTCCCGCCGGACCTGGGCACGGTGGTACTCGAACGCCCCTGCCACTCGAAGAAACCCAGATCGGCGGCAGGCACCCCCACCTGCCGGGTCACAAAGGCAATCGCCTCGTCGCGCAACTCGCCACGGCCACGAGGGAACCGGCCGTACCGGGTGAAGAACTTCAAGATCGGCGCGAAGCCGAGACGGGTCGGTCCACGCTTGCCGGCCACCTGAGCCAGCTCATCGCCGACCAGCATCCAGTCAATGATCAACTCGCCCTCGTCGATCTGGCGGACGACCACGGGTCTCCTCCGGCGACTACAGGCCCGGCACGACCGAGCTGAGCGAGCGCGGGACGTCCGCCGTCTCGTCGGCGGCCCCGGCGGCAGGCGGCCCGACGGGAGCCGTCCGGTCCACCGACGAGGTCCGGGCGGTCTCGGCGCGCTCAAACCGCCCGGGGGCGTCGTCGAGCGGCACACCGGCCCCGTGGGCGTAGATGACAGGCGCAGGTCCGCGACGTCCACCTGCTCCCGCCGGCGGACCTCGTCCGGCCAGTCCGTGAGAAAGACGTCCGCGCGGCTGGCGAGGCCCCGGAGCACCCGGCGCCCCGGGGCCTGGGTGATGTCGAGCGCGATGCTCCTCTTGCCACGGTTCGCCCGCTCCAGCAGTTCATCCAGCGGGTCGGGCGAACCGCCCGCCGGGGCCGGGCGTGTCGCCTGGCCGACGAGCCAGGGGTGCTCGATTTTGATCACGTCGGCCCCCACTGCGCCAGCACCGCCCCGGCGGTGGGGACGAAGACCCAGGAGGCGAGTTCGACGACCCGTACGCCGGCCATGACGCCGGTCGTCTCGCCGCCCTCCGCGCCGGTCCCACGGCTGGAAGATCCATACATTGCCCGTCCCATGGTCGCCTCGGCCGGCGCGACCGCCGAGGGAGCGACCGCACGCTCAGATTAGATAAAGTATGCGGTTATTGAGCCGGTGTCGACACGGCCCACGGCCCACGGCCCACGGCCCACGGCCCACGGTCGATGGACACGGGTGGCGGGTGGCGGGACGCTCATCCGGCCCGCCGACCGTGGACCGTGGACCGTGAGCGGACCAGACCTGGATGGAGATCTCGTGCTCGATGATGATGTGCGGCAGGTCATCGCCTCGACCCGGCGTTTCGTGCGCGAGCGCGTGGTCCCGGCGGAGGCGGAGATCGAGCGGACCGACGCGATCCCGCCCGACCTGCGCCGTGCGGCGGCGGCGATGGGCCTGTTCGGGTTCGCCGTCCCCGAGGAGTACGGCGGCCTGGGGCTGGACATGAGCGCTGAGGTCCAGCTCGTCTTCGAGCTGGGCTACACCACGCCGGCCTTCCGCTCGATGTTCGGGACCAACAACGGCATCGCCGGCCACGTCCTGCTCGAGGGCGCCACCCAGGAACAGAAGAAGGCCTACCTGCCGCTGATCGCCTCGGGCGAGTGGACGGCCGCGTTCGCCCTCACCGAGGAGAACGCCGGCTCCGACCCCGCGGGCCTGGCGACATCCGCGCGCCGCGACGGCGACGAGTGGGTGATCAACGGTGCCAAGCGCTTCATCACCAACGCGCCGCTGGCCGACGTCTTCATGGTCTTCGCCCGCACCGACCCCGGTGCCGAGGGCGGGCACGGCATCACGGCGTTCATGGTGGAACGCGACGCGCCGGGGCTGAGCGTCGGCCCAAAGGACCACAAGATGGGCCAGGCGGGCGCGTGGACGGCGGACGTCCTGCTGGCTGACGTGCGGGTCCCGGCGTCGGCGGTGATCGGCGGCGAGGACGGGGTGGGCCGCGGCTACGCGACCGCGATGCGCTGCCTGGCCCACGGCCGGATCCACATCGCCGCGCTGTGCGTCGGGCTGGCCCAGCGGCTGGTCGACGAGTCCGTGTCCTATGCCGCGACCAGGGTGCAGGGCGGCGGCGTGATCGGTACCCACCAGCTCGTGCAGGGACTGCTCGCCGACTCCGCCACCGACCTCTACGCGGCGCGGGCGCTCGTCGTCGACGTGGCCGCCCGGTTCGACGACGGCAGCGACACCCGGATCGGCCCCTCGTGCGCGAAGTACTTCGCCTCCGAGGCGGTCGGGCGGGTCGCCGACCGGGCGGTGCAGATCCACGGCGGGGCGGGCTACATGCGCGGAGTCCCGGTCGAGCGCTTCTACCGTGACGCCCGGCTGTTCCGGATCTACGAGGGCACGAGCCAGATCCAGCAGATCGTGATCGCACGTCAGCTCCTGCGCGACGCCGGCGTCAGGTAGGCGCGAACGGCAGGTGACGGCCGACAGCGCGGGGCCGACCCGGTTCGAGGCGGCCCCGCGCTGTCGGCCGACCCGAATCAGCCGACCCGTTCGAAGATCGCGGTGATCCCCTGGCCGCCGCCGATGCACAGGGTCTCCAGCCCGTACCGGGCGTCCCGGCGCTCCATCTCGTGGAGCAGGGTCGCGAGGATCCGGCCACCGGTCGCCGCGACGGGATGACCGAGCGAGATCCCGGAACCGTTGACGTTGAGCCGGTCCAGGTCCGAGGTCGTGAGCCCCCACTCCCGGGTGCAGGCGAGCACCTGCGCCGCGAAGGCCTCGTTGAGCTCGATCAGGTCGATGTCGGCGAGCTTGAGGTTCGCCCGCTCCAGCGCCTTCGCCGTGGCCGCAACGGGTCCGATCCCCATCCTCGCGGGTTCCACACCGGCGACCGCCCAGCTCGCCAGCCGACCGAGCGGACGCAGGCCGAGTCGCCTCGCCGCCTCCGGATGGGTGACGACACACGCCGACGCCGCGTCGTTCTGCCCACTGGAATTGCCCGCAGTGACCGTGGCCTCCGGGTCGGTCCTACCCATGATCGGGCGCAGCGCGGCGAGCGTGTCGAGGCTGGCGTCGGCGCGGGGATGCTCGTCGACGTCCACGACGACCGAACCGCCGCGACCCGACACCGACACCGACACCGACACGATCTCGTCCGCGAACCGACCGGCGGCCTGCGCGTCCACGGCCCGGACATGCGACCGCAGCGCGAACTCGTCCTGCTCGGAGCGCGAGATCCCGTACTCCCGCCGCAGGTTCTCCGCCGTCTCGATCATCCCGCCCGGGACGGGGAAGTTCGCGCCGCCCGCGGTCACCCGGCCGCGGGCCAGGGCGTCGTGCAGCGTGACGTCCCCGCCGCCCGACCCCCGGCGCATCCGGGTCGAGTAGAAGGGGGCGTTGCTCATGCTCTCCGCTCCCCCGGCGATCACGACGTCGGCCACTCCGGTCTGGACCTGCATCGCGGCCGTCGTGACCGCCTGCACGCCCGATCCGCAGCGGCGGTCGAGCTGCAGGCCCGCGACGGTGACGTCGAGGCCGGCGTCGAGGGCGACCACCCGGCCAAGCGCGGGTGCCTCCATCGTCGGATAACACGACCCGAAGATCACGTCATCGATGTCCGCTGACCGCAGGCCGGTCCGGTCCAGCAGGCCGCGCAGCACGGCCGCGCCGAGCGCCTGCGCGCTCAGCGCCGCGAGCGCACCGCCGTAGCGCCCGACCGCGGTGCGCACCGGTTCGCAGATGACCGCCTCACGCATGAGTCCTCCGTTAGTTGTCGGGTGGCCCGGGGGGACCGGATGTGTGGCGCCGGAGGTGAACTGGACCAGAACGATGTCGCTGTCATAACACGCGGGCGCCGGCTTCCTGGCGTCCCGTGGTGCACAATTCCGGTGTCCGATCCGAGCCGGGGCGGCCGGTGTCGGGGTGGGAGGGAGGACGGGTTCGATGCGGTTCGTGGGATTGCGGGACGGACGGCGGGTCGTGGTCGGCCTGGTGTTCGGTGCCGACGGGGCCGGCCCGCAGGGCGGGCCCATGGGCACGGCCGGGGACGAACGCCCCCGGGTCGCCCGCGTCGCCGACGTCGACGAGTTCTACGGAGACCTCGCCGACTGGACGGCGAAGGCCCGCCGGATGACCGCCGGTGAGCATGACCTCGCCGACGTCGAGCTCGTCCCGCCCGTACCGGCCGGAGCCCGGATCCTCGGCATGGGGCTGAATTATCATGCGCACGCCGCGGAGACCGGGCTGGAACTGCCCAGGCGGCCACCGATCTTCGGCCGGTGGACCGCGTCCCTGACGGTGGACGGCACCCCCGTCCCCGTCCCGCCGGGCGAGCGGGGCCTGGACTGGGAGGGCGAGCTCGCCGTCATCGTAGGGTCCAGGATGACCGATGTCGACGAGGACGCCGCCCTGCGCGGCGTGTTCGGCTACGCGGTGTTCAACGACCTCAGCGCCCGCCGCGCCCAGGGCGCCTCGGCGCAGTGGACGCTGGGCAAGAACTCCGACCGCAGCGGGCCGATGGGGCCCGTCGTGACCGCCGACGAGGTCGGCGATCCGGCGGCGGGCCTGCGGCTGGTCACCCGCGTCAACGGCGAGGTGGTACAGGACGGCGACACCAGCGACATGATCTTCTCGATCGGCCGGATCCTGTCGTTCGTGAGCCGCACCCTGACCCTCAACCCGGGTGACATCCTGATCACCGGAACTCCCGCCGGGGTCGGCTACATCCGCAAGCCGCCCCGCTACCTGGGTCCGGGTGACGTCGTCGAGGTGTGGATCGAGCGGGTGGGCACGATCCGCAACCCGGTCGTGGACGCGTCCGCCCGGCCGTGACCCGGCGGTGGGCCGAACCCGTGGCGGGTCGGGTCGGCCCACCACACCCGTGTTCCGCGTCAACGCGGGCCGGGGTCACCGGGCACGTTCACGCCTTCGGCCCACCGGCGACGTAGATCACCTGACCGGACACGAATCCCGCGCCCTCGCTCACCAGGAACGAGACGGTGTGGGCGATGTCCTCGGGCTCGCCGACCCTGGCCACGGGAATCTGGGCCGCGCGGGCGGCGGCGTAGTCGTCCCACGTGTGCCCCAGGCGCTCGGCCGTCGCCCGGGTCATCTCGGTCGCGATCAGACCGGGCGCCACCGCGTTGCAGGTGACGCCGAACTTCCCGAGCTCGATCGCCACCGTCTTGGTGAATCCCTGCAGGCCCGCCTTCGCCGCCGAGTAGTTCGCCTGGCCACGGTTACCCAGCGCCGACGTGCTCGACAGGTTCACGATCCGCCCGAAGCCCGCCTCGACCATGAACTTCTGCACAGCGCGGGTCGTCAGGAACGTGCCCCGCAGGTGCACCCCCATGACGAGGTCCCAGTCGGTCTCGGACATCTTGAACAGCAGGTTGTCGCGGGTGATCCCGGCGTTGTTCACCAGGACGGTCGGCCCGCCGAGCTCGGCGGCCACCCGCTCCACCGCGGCCGTGACCTGCTCGGCCTCGCTCACGTCCACGCCGAGGGCGATCGCGGTCCCGCCGGCGGCGACGATCGCCTCGACGGTGCCCTTCGACGCGCTCTCCTCCAGGTCGAGCGCCGCCACGGCCATGCCGTCGGCGGCGAGCCGGCGCGCCGTGGCGGCACCGATGCCGCGGGCGGCCCCCGTGACGATCGCGACGCGGTCCTGGGCAGCGGGCATGCTGGTCTCCTCGCACGATGACGTTCGCTTGTCGGACGAATGGCGACCGGGCCGCCCCGGGACCGCTTGGAACCGGGCGAGACCGGGCGGAGACCGGGTCGCCGAGAAAGTCTGTCAGGCGCCGACGACCGACGCGTCCAGGACGGCGACGACCTGCCCGGCGGGCCTCACGGGTAACGGGTTGACGCCGGGCTTCGAACGGCGGATCCCCGCCCCGCGGATCAGTCCGAACGACCTGCTCCGCGGGGAGGGGATCCGCCGGGCCAACGGAAATTGAATGGCCGTCGGCACGGAAACCGGCCATCGTTGATCTCGGCGGCACGCGGGGCACCGGTCCCGCGCCGTGACCGAGGAGTGATGCCCCGTGACCCCCGTCCACGAGCTGGCGGGAGCGACCGCGCCGATCTGGATGTGGACCTCTCCACAGGAGGTCGAAAGCGCCGCGCTCGACCAGCTCCGCACCATCGCGGAACTCCCCTACGTCCACCACCACGTCGCCGTCATGCCGGACGTCCACCTCGGCAAGGGCGCGACGGTCGGTTCGGTGATCGCGCTGCGTGACGCCGTCTCCCCGGCCGCCGTCGGCGTCGACATCGGATGCGGGATGGCCGCGCTGCGGACCAACCTGACCGCCGCCGACCTGCCCGATGACCTCGGGCCGGTACGGGCCGCGGTCGAGGCGGCCATCCCCGTCGGCCATCGCGGGCACACCGAGATCTCCCGCCGGGTCCGCGGCTACGCCGACCTGTGGGGGACCTTCGGCGACCTGCACCCCAAGGTCACCGGGCGCAGCGGCAGCATAGACCGGGTGATGGCGCAGATGGGCAGCCTGGGCTCGGGCAACCACTTCGTCGAGCTCTGCCTGGACACCGAGGACGCCGTCTGGCTCATGCTGCACTCGGGCTCGCGCAACATCGGCAAGACCCTCGCCGAGCTGCACATCGCGGCCGCGAAGAAGCTCCCGCACAACACCGGCCTGCGCGACCGGGACCTCTCCGTCTTCCTCGCCGGCACCCCCGAGATGGCCGCCTACCGGGCCGACCTCACCTGGGCGCAGACCTACGCGCGCCGCAACCGCGACACCATGCTCGCTCTCTACGTCGACGCGCTGCGCGACCACCTGCCCACGCTGCGCGTGCCGACCCCGCCCACGCACGGGCCGCACGCCGCCGACACCGCCTTCGCCGCGGTCAACTGCCACCACAACTACGTCGCCGAGGAGCACCACTACGGAGCGGACGTCCTGGTCACCCGCAAGGGCGCGATCTCGGCCCGGGCCGGCGAGTACGGGATCATCCCCGGCTCCATGGGCACCCGCTCATACATCGTCCGCGGCCTCGGTAGCGCCGAGTCGTTCCACTCGGCCGCGCACGGCGCCGGGCGGCGGATGAGCCGTACCCGTGCCCGCAAGGAGTTCACCACCGACGACCTCGTCGCCCAGACCACCGGCGTCGAGTGCCGCAAGGACCCCGGAGTCCTCGACGAGATCCCCGCCGCCTACAAGGACATCGACGCCGTCATCGCCCACCAGAGCGATCTCGTGGACGTCGCCGCCGAGCTGCGCGCCGTCCTCTGTGTGAAGGGCTGACCCGACCCGGACCAGCCCGCGTCCGCCCGGTCCGCGCTCCGCTGGCCGGGCGGGCGCTGCGTTGCCGGCGGGCGCCGGGCCGCCGGGCGGACGCGGGTCAGCGCGGTCCGTGGCCGTCCCGGACGGCGCCGCGGATCAGCTCGATCACCCAGCCGGCGACGCGGCTCGCCTGGCTGGCGTCCAGCTCCCACACGGTGATCAGGCGCTCGAACGACGGCACGCTCCAGAAGACGTCAAGGGCGGCGGCGACGAGCTCGCACTCGGCCGGCGACCAGTCGTCCGCGGCGGCGGCCACGGCGGCGACGAGCGCGTCGCGGCGGCGCCGGTCGAGCGCCGCGAACGTCGGGTCGCCGGTCGGCCCGCCGCTCGTGGGGAACGACGAGAGATAGGAGTAGACCCGGCCGATGACGTCGCCGAAGGCGTCCAGGCGGAGGGTGTCCACGTCCACGCCGGCCTCCTGCTCGAGGTGGCGCATCACCGCGTCACGCAGCCCCCGCTCGCTGCCGAAGTAGCGGTAGATCGTGCTCTCGTTGACCTGGGCACGCCGGGCGACGGCCCGCACGGTCAGCTCACGCCAGTCCCAGCTCGGGAACCCGTGGACCATCTCGGCTCCGGCCGCGACGATGCGTTCCCGGGTCCGCTCGGCCTGCTGACGGCGCACGGGGCTGTCGTAGGAACGGCGGCCCGACTCCGACTGCTCACCCTCGGGTCGCACCGCCGGCTCGGCCGCCGATGGCACCGCCCGCTCGGCCCCGGTGGACGCCGGCGGCCCGGCCGTGGGTGACGCCGCCGGATCGCGCGCGGGTCTAGCCACGACCGTGGAACGTGCGGTCGTTGCGCATCGCGGCACCTGCCTCGGTCTGGGGGCTCGCCTGCCCTGCCTGGCCAGTCTGCCAGTTCCCGGACGGGACGCCGTCCCGCGCGGCGGGCTCCCTGCGGGACGCAGCCGGACCAGAAATGGTGAGTGCTCACTCCCCAAGACCTTCCGGAGACCCACCCGCGCCCGCAGGACGCTCACGTCGCCGCGTCCCGACACCGGCCGACGAACCGGGTCACCAGGCATGATCCGGGGGCCTTGGCGCCCGGAGTCCAGGACGGCGGCACACCACTTTAAGGCGAGACTTCTCGCACGAATGGCGCTATGCTCCCCGGTCAGATCATCCTGAATGCCGTCGAACCAGGCATCAGGATTGCCCGCCTTCGCGGTCTCGGACCGCCCGTTCCGCATCGCCGTCACCAGCCGTCGAGCCGACACCGAGCCGTGCCGCCCACCTGGAAGCAGCCCCCGCGCCTGGAAACAGAGGATGAATCATCCCGATGAAGAAGTCAGGTACCCGCCGACACGATTACTGGGTCTACTGATGACCCTGGGCCTGGCGTTCACCGCCTGTTCCAGTTCCAGTTCCAGCGACGACGCCGACGGCGGGGAGACGACGGCCGCGCCCGACCTGACGGTGAACGGGGCGCCGGGGGTCACCCAGGACGAGATCCGCTTCTCGGTTCTCGGCACGAAGACCAACAACCCGACCGGCTCCTGCATGCTCGACTGCTTCTCCCGGGGGATCAAGGCCTGCTTCGCCTTCCGTAACAGCACGGGTGGGGTGCACGGCCGCAGGCTGACCGTCACCACCGAGATCGACGACGCGCTCGGGCAGAACCAGCAGGGCGCGCTGCAGATCATCACCAAGAACGACACGTTCGCCGACTTCGGCGCCGCGCAGCTGCCCACCTGCTGGGGTGACCTGGCCAAGGCCGGCGTCCCGCAGTACGTGTGGGCCATCCAGCCGCAGGCCATGGCCGGCCAGGACTCGATCTTCGGCAACGCCGGAGTGACCTGCCTGGAGTGCACGAACCGGACCTTCACGTACGCGGCGGAGCTCGCCGGCGCTAAGAAGATCGGCGCCCTCGGCTACGGGGTCTCGGAGAGCTCGAAGCGCTGCGCGTCGACCATCACCGACACGATCGAGCTCTACCACGACAAGACCGGCCAGGAGGTCGTGTACAAGAACGACGACCTGGCCTTCGGCCTGCCGAACGGGATCGGCCCCGAGGCTCCGCGATGAAGCGTGCCGGCGCCGACATGATCGGCACCTGCCTCGACCTCAACGGCATGAAGACGCTGACACAGGAGCTCGAGCGCCAGGGCATGGGCGACATCCCGCTTTACCATCCGAACACCTATGACCAGAAGTTCGTCGCCGCGGCGGGCGACCTGTTCGAGGGGGACTACATCGGCGTCGCCTTCCGCCCGTTCGAGGCCGACGCGAGCGGCAGCGCGCTCGCCGACTACTTCAAGTGGATGAACGAGACCGGCGCCGAGCCCACCGAGGCCGCGATGAACGACTGGATCGACGCCGACCTCGCCTACCAGGGAATTCTCGCCGCCGGACCCTCCTTTGACCGCGCCAAGGTCATCGCCGCGACGAACGTCATGACCGAGTACAGCGCGGACGGCCTGATCAATCCCATCGGCTGGAGCCGCCAGCACGAAAGCCCGACGCAGGACGACCCGGCGACCCACGACTACAAACAGGAGTGCTTCGCCGTGGTCCAGGTGCGGAACGGGAAGTTCAAGGTCGTGGGCGGTACGGAGAAGGATCTCTTCTTCTGCTGGCCGAACAACGACCGGTCGCGGTCCGAGCCCCGGCCCGCCAAGCATCAGCTGAGGCCGACCAGGCCGATCGTCACCTCGACCGGACGGATCAGGAACACAGTGGACGGCGGCACACCCGGCAACCGGGATCCCCGCGCCGCCGCCTCGTGCATCTCGTCCGCCGAGCTCGTGGACGCGAGCGCCATCCGCCGCGCTCCCACTCTCGACCACAAGTGAAGAAGTACTCACCCACTCCGCCCATCGGAGAACTGACGCGAGGTGGCCGGATCCCGCGGGCGCGAGCCTGGCGACGCGGACGCGAGCACGACGGCGCCGCCGCCGATCCTCCGCGCCGCGCTCGCGGGGGCGGGCCGCACCCTCGGGAGACGACGACGCAGCCACACTCGGCACCGGCACCGGCACCGGCACCGCGATCGTGCCCACGGGGCGGCCCGGCGTCGCGGGCGGGCCTCGCGGTGCCGGGCGACCGGGGCCGGTCTCGCCCTGCCCGGAGACAGCCGAGCGCTGACCGCCGGCATGCATCCCGACCCGGACGGATCACGTTCGGCGGTATTCCCATGCCGCCAGTTGACACCCCTGTCACGGTGCCGGCCGGCGACCCGGGACAGAATCATTCAACCAATTGTCGGCCAGCCGGTTCGACGCTGCCGCCGCCCGCTTCACGACCGGCCGAGAACCGCCCTTCACCCGGATTTATGAGAAGCGCCGCCGGGCCGCGGCCGATGTCACGATCAGTGCGGGATTCGTACTTCCCGAGGACCGGTCCGCACTAGTGGACCGCACCAAACCAGGCCGCATATCTGCCTGATTCCCCCCTGTTCCCGGCCTGGCAGCGACCTGTTCCCGGCGGCCACGCGGACGCCGGCCACGCCGTGCCGGGCGGCGCCCGACCGCGGCCGCCGGGCCGCCGTCCGGGCCCCGCGCGCGGGCGGCACCGGGGGCCGCGGCCGCCCGCGCCGGTCGGCGGGGGCGGGATGGGACCGCGCCGGCCCGGCCGCCCGGGCGTCCAAAACCGCTGTACCGGTGGGTGCCGGCGGCTTGGCACCGCCCAGCGGCCAGCGCGGCGGACCGGCGGCGCCGACCGTGCCGATCCGGCACCACGGGACGTCCCGACCATGCGCTCCCGGCCACGACGGGCCACCCCTGACTGCTCACCAGGACGCCACGGGCCAGGCCTCCTTGCAGCGCGAACGACCCGCACTCCAGTCCCGCCCGACCCGGCCGCATCCGGCCGTGATGGAAATCACGGGATCTTCGTTTCGACACCCCACCCGGCGAGTTCCCCACCCCGTTTCAGTGGCGACGAGCAGTGGCCTGGGTCACCGTTCCCCCGCACCACCCGAACCACGAGAGCTTCCTCACAGCAACATGCACGGGCAGCCGTCAACGCCACCCGGCCAGGCACCAAAAGAATGCTTAGAAAAGAATTCTCCAATGGACCGAAAACTTGCACAGAACGGCATTTTCATAACAGCGATATATGGGTTCCCCCCACGGGAACGACGTGTCCGATATGTCGCGACCACCACTGGGCCCACAAGATCAACATCGCCGGGGGGTGCCACCGAGCCCTACTCTGGCCCACGATGGGCTGGTCAGTGACGGTGCGGACGGAGGTGACACCGGGACACCCGAAATGTTGGCAACGGCGTGATCACCGGCTATAACTCTGTCCGAGAGATATCGGCGTATTCGCCGTCGGTGACGTTACGCAGACCGGTTCAGTCGTTGTCCGTGCGACCTTCGAAGGATCAAGGAAGCGAGCTGCATGCTGCTCACTGTTGCGAGACGTGTAGGCCGTAGCCTGCTGGTGGTCTTACTCGTGACCATGGGGGCCGTGGCGCTACTGAGCCTGGCTCCGGGGTCAGCGGCCTCCGTCATCCTGGGGGAGAACGCGACACCGGATGCCATCGCCGCTCTGAACGCCAAGCTGGGACTCGATCGGCCTCTGTGGTCGCAGTACACGCACTGGCTCGGCAACGCCGTCACCGGCGACCTGGGCACCTCCCCGGTGACCAACCAACCCGTCCTGGACGCGATCGTCGAGCGGCTGCCGGTCACCCTGCAGCTCGCCGCGATGGCTCTGGTCTTCGCGCTGCTCGTCGCCGTACTGCTGGCGGTGGTGTCCGCAAGCTGGCCGGGTACTCCGATCGACCGGGCGATCACCGCGCTGTCCTCGGTGTTCCTCTCCGTACCCGCCTTCATCGCGGGCCCGGTCATGATCTACTTCTTCGCGCTGCAGGCCGGGTGGTTCCCGGTGACGGGCTGGTCGCGCGTCAGCGAGGGCCTCGGAGACAACCTCCGCGGCGCCATCCTGCCCGTCCTCGCGATCTCCCTGACCGAGATCGCGTCCTTCCACCGGCTGCTGCGCACCGACCTGGTCGGCACGCTGCGTGAGGACTTCATCGGGGCGGCCCGCGCCAAGGGCATGAGCCCGTCCTACGTGATGTCCCGCCACGCCCTGCGGCCGTCCTCGTTCTCCCTGGTCACCCTCGTGGGCATCAACCTGGGCCGGCTGATCGGCGGCACGGTGATCGTGGAGTCCCTGTTCTCGCTGCCGGGCCTGGGCCAGCTCGTCGTCTACTCGATCACTGCCCGCGACATCATCACCGTTCAGGGCATCGTCGTGTTCATCGCCGTGGTCTACGTGGTCATCAACATGCTCGTGGATCTCAGTTACGGCTGGCTCGACCCGCGCGTCAGGAAGGCTGCCAACGCATGACCACCCCCGACGTGGTGGACCGCGAGGTCCACTTACCGCCGGCCCCGGCGCTGGACACGCCGATCGTCCCGGCGGTGCGAAAGTCCCGCTCGATCCTGGTGTACCTGGCGTACGTCTGGCTGATCGCGGTGATCGCGCTCGCCGCGCTGGCGGACGTGCTGCCGCTGGCGTCGTACTCCATTCCCATCGGGAAGCCGCGCCAGGGACCGGATTTCAGCTCGTTCGACCTGTGGCTGGGCACCGACCAGCAGGGCCGGTCGATCCTGTCGCGATGCGTGTACGGCGCGCGCGTCTCGCTCCTGGTCGGAACCGTGGCGGGCCTCATCGGGGCCGTCATCGGAACCCTGCTGGGCATGCTCGCCGGCTACCTCGGCAAGGCCGTCGACTGGATCATCCGGCTGATCACCGACGCGATGCTGGCGTTCCCGCCGCTGATCCTGCTCCTGGCGCTGTCGTCCATCCTCACGCCGAGCGTGCGGACGCTGCTGGTGGGCCTGACACTCCTGATCATCCCGACGTTCGTCCGGCTCGCGCTGGCGAACACCCTCGCCTGGTCGTCCCGCGAGTTCGTCACCGCCGCCCGCAACATGGGCGCGGGGCACACACGGATCCTGGTGAAGGAGATCCTCCCGAACCTGCTGCCACCGCTGGGCGCGTTCCTGCCGGTCGTGATGGCCGCGCTGATCGTGGCCGAAGGGTCGCTGAGCTTCCTGGGGATGGGCATCCCGCCGCCCCAGCCCAGCTGGGGCGGCATGATCTCCGACGGCAAGGAGGCCATCGCCGACTCCCCGCACATGGTGCTGGTGCCGGCGGTCGTCATCTTCTTCACCGTCTTCGCGCTCAACCAGGCGGGCGACCACCTGCGCAGCCGCTTCGACCGGACGATGCGCGACTGACGACCCGCCCGAGCAGGACGCGCGACCGAACGCACCCCACTTGGCGTGCGCGACTGGCTCTTCCCAGCGCGCACCGCCTGGGCCGTGAACAAACGGCGCTGCCCCCACCCGCCGTTTGCACGGCTTCCGTTCCACACTCTCCGTTTCTAGAGCTGACGAAAGGTCAACGATGTTCCGTAAGTCCCGGTTAGTCGCCACCGCTGTCGTGTGCGGCGCGGCACTCGCCCTGGGGGCCTGTGGTGGTGGAGGCGGTGACGACACCGCCTCGTCGACGAGCGGCGCCGCGGGCCAGCCGGTCGCCGGCGGCGAGGGCCGGATCCTGCTGCTGAGCGACCCGCGCAGCCTGGACCCGGCGACCCTCAGCAACCAGGCCGCGATCACCGCCCCGGTCGGCAACGCGCTGTACGGCACGCTGATGATCACCGACGAGGCCGGCAAGGTCAAGTACACGATGGCCGAGTCGTTCGCCACGACTGACAACGGCAAGACCTTCACGCTGAAGCTGAAGCCCGGCCTGGTGTTCTCGGACGGCACCCCGCTCAACGCGGAGGCCGTCAAGTTCAACTGGGACCGCATCAAGGACCCGACCGTCGGCTCCTCCTACGTCGTGGACGCGCGGATGATCGAGTCGACCGAGGTGGTCGACGACGTCACGCTGAAGGCCACGATGGTCAGCCCCGTGCCGGCGTACGCCCAGGCCGTCCTGAACTCGTCGCTGAACTGGATCGCCTCGCCCGACGCCCTGAAGGCCGGACGGGACTCCTTCGACAAGAACCCGATCGGCGCAGGGCCGTTCACCCTGGCGAGCTGGACCCGCCAGGCGGACATCAAGTTCGTCAAGAACCCCAAGTACTGGGACGCGCCCAAGCCCTACCTGGACCGCCTCACCATGCGCTCGGCGGTCGACGCCACCCAGCGCCTCAACACGGTGATCAGCGGCGGCGCCGACGTCGCGATCGACACGAACACGGTCAACATCGACAAGGCTGAGACGTCCGATCTCAACGCCGTGGTGACCACCCTCAACGGCGGCAACTTCATGGCGTTCAACTCGCGCCGGGCGCCGTTCGACGACATCCGCGCCCGCCGGGCGGTGTCGGCGGCGATCGACCTCGACGCGCTCAACCTCGCCGCCTACAACGGCACCGCCCCCATGCCTGACACGCTGTTCGACAAGACCTCGCCCCTCTTCTCGGACACGCCGCTACACAAGACGGACAAGGCTCTCGCCCAGAAGCTCCTCGACGAGCTCGCCGCCGACGGCAAGCCGGTGAAGTTCACCTTCTCCAGCTTCCCGTCCTCGGAGAACCGGGCGATCGCGGAGAACATCCAGGCCCAGCTGAGCGCCTTCAAGAACATCACGGTCTCCGTCAAGATCGTCGACCTCGGCCAGGTCGCGGCGCTGCGCACGACCTTCGACTTCGACCTGCTCGTCTCGTCGGCGTCCTTCCAGGACCCGGAGCCGCGGCTGTGGCAGGCGTTCAGCCAGGACTCCGTGGCGAACCTGTCCGGCGTCAAGGACAAGGAGCTCTCGGACGCGCTGCTCACGGGTCGGACCGCGACGACGGAGGCGGACCGCAAGGACGCCTACGCGACGGTGCAGAAGCGGCTGGTCGCGCTGAGCCCGGTCGTGTTCTACCAGCGGTCGACGAACGCGGCGATCGGCACCGCCAAGGTCGGCGGGATCGTCCAGTACGGCAGCGGCTCGCTGCTGGTCGAGGAACTCTGGATCAAGAAGTAGCCGTAGGTCCGGAGGATGGATGAGAGGTCCCTGCGCCCATGAGTACTGATCCTGTCCTGCAGGTGCGCAACCTGCGCGCCTACATCGGCACCCCGCGTGGAGTCGTGCGCGCCGTCGACGACGTCTCCCTCGACCTCGACCCCGCCCAGGCCATGGGCGTGGTCGGGGAGTCGGGGTCCGGCAAGTCGGTGATGGCCCGCGCGATCATGGGCCTGATGCCGGCGCGGTCCGGGTGCTCCGGCCAGGTGGTGTTCCAGGGCCGGGACCTGCTCACCCTCCCCCGCAAACAACGCGCCGAGATCTGGGGCAAGCAGATCGCCATGGTGTTCCAGGACCCGGGGCGATCGCTCAACCCGGTGGTCCGGGTGGAACGGCAGCTCACCGAGGGGATGCGCAAGCACCTCGGCGTCGGCCGCTCCGAAGCACGCGGTCGGGCCCTCGACCTCCTCCGGGAGGTCGGGGTGCCCGACCCCGAGCGGCGCCTGCGCAACTACCCGCACGAGCTCTCCGGCGGCATGCGGCAGCGGGTCATGATCGCGACCGCGCTCGCCTGCGAGCCGACACTGCTCATCGCCGACGAGCCGACCACGGCGCTGGACGTGACCGTCCAGCGCCAGATCCTCGACCTGTTACGCCGGGTCCAGCGCAATCACGGAATGTCCATGATTCTGATCAGCCACGACCTGGCGGTCGTCGCCGGCCGCACCGACCGGGTCGCGGTGATGTACGCGGGGCGCCTGGCCGAGGCCGGGGCCACCCGGCAGGTCTTCGAGGCCCCCCGGCACCGCTACACCCACGCGCTGCTCGAGGCGACCCCGACCATCGACCACGAGCGGCACGCACCGATGCGGCTCATCCAGGGCTCGCTGCCCAACCCCATCGACCCGCCCCCGGGATGCCGGTTCGCCGCGCGCTGCGGGCACGTCGACCCCAAGTGTGCCGACCCCGGGCCGCAGATGGTCTCCGTCGGTGCGGATCACGATGTCGCCTGCATCAGCCCGGTGCAGGACGGCGCCGCGGTCGTCCCCGGAGGTGAGCTCGTTGGCCGGTAGCGGAACCGCCCATCTGCGCGGCGAGGATGCGCTGCTCAGCGTGCGCGACCTGGTGGTCGAGTACCCGACCAAGGGCGGGGTGGTCCAGGCCGTCTCCAAGGTCAGCTTCGACGTCCTGCCCGGCGAGACGCTCGGGATCGTCGGTGAGTCCGGCTGTGGGAAGTCCACGACCGGGCGCGCCGTGCTCCGGCTGGACAGGCTGACCTCCGGCCAGATCACGTTCGCCGGCGAGCGCATCGAGGGAGTCGGCGAACGCCGGATGCGCGAGCTCCGCCGCTCCATCCAGATGATCTTCCAGGACCCGGTGGCGTCGCTGAACCCCCGCCGCAGCGTCAAGGACATCGTCGTCGAGGGTCTGGCGGTCGCCCGTGCCCCGGCGTCCGAACGGGCCACCGTGTCGGCGTCCGTCCTCGGACAGGTCGGGCTGGACGGCGACCGCTTCGCCGACATGCTGCCCCGCCAGCTCTCCGGCGGCCAGGCGCAGCGGGTGGCGATCGGCCGCGCGCTCGCGCTGCACCCGCGGCTGCTGATCTGCGACGAGCCGGTCTCCGCCCTGGACGTCTCCGTGCAGGCGCAGATCCTCAACCTGATCGAGGAGCTGAAGGCCGAGTTCGACCTGACCGTCGTGTTCATCGCGCACGACCTCGGGGTCGTACGGGCGGTCAGCGACGACGTCCTGGTCATGTACCTCGGCAAGGTGTGCGAGTTCGGCGACTCCGACCTGGTGTACGACCAGCCCGCCCACCCCTACACCCGGGCGCTGCTGGACTCCGTCCCGCTGACCGACCCGGAGCGCGGCTTCACCGGCCCCGCGTTGGAGGGCGATCTGCCCTCCCCGCTGTCCCCGCCGACGGGATGCCGTTTCCGCACCCGGTGCCCGTTGGCCGAGGAGCGCTGCGCCTCCGAGGAGCCGGAGATCCGCGAGGTCCGCCCGGGCCAGTACGTGGCCTGCCACTTCCCGCTGACCTCACCGCTGGCCGAATCGGCGGCCGCGGCAGCGGCCACGGAGGTGGCCACGCCGGTCACCGCCACCCTGACCGAGACCACGCCCGACGCCACCGAGCCCCCGGCGAGCGAGCTCACAGTCACCACACCCGAGGCCACCAAGCCCCCGGTCACCGAAGAGCCCTCGGTCACCGAGCCCGCAGCCGCCAAGTCGGTGACGGCCGAGCCCGCAGCCACCGAGCCGGTGACGGCCGAGCCTGTGGCGGCCGAGCCGGTCGCAGGCAAGCCCGCGGCCAGCGAGCCCGCGGTCGCGGCCGCCAAGCTCACGCCCGGCGAACCGGCGACTGCGACGGCGGCGGAGCCCACGGCTGTCGAGTCCAAGGTCGCCGAGTCCAAGGTCGCCAAGCCCAAGGTCGCCAAGCCCAAGGTCGCCAAGCCCGTGGTGGCCGAGCCCACGCTCGCCACGTCGGTGACCGCCGAGCCCGCGCTCGCCAAGGCCGCCGCGGCACCCGCCACCACGGGCGACGAGGCGGCGGCCGCGGACGACCAGGCCGCGGACGACCAGGCCGCGGACGACCAGGCCGCGGACGACCAGGCGGCGGGCGACCCGCCGACGGTCGAATCGGCCGTCGGTGAGCAGACCGCGACCGCGACCGAGGCCTCGACGACGCCGACCACCGACGAGTCAGTGGCGGCCGGGACCGCCGCCGTGCCAACCCCGGCCACCGACGACCCGGCCACGGCCGAGACCGCGACGACGCCGAGTGGCACCGCGGCGCCCGCGAGCACCGAGCCTCCCACGGCTACAGCGACCACGGAGCAGGCCACGGACGCTGGTGACCCGCCCACCGTCGAGACGACCGTGAGCGACGACGCGGACGGCAGCGCAGCCGGGGAGACGAAGAAGACCTCTGGGGGCACCACCGCCTGACCTGGAGCCGATCCCAGATTTCCGGGATCGGCTCCGGCAACGCCGCATCAGACCTTGGTCTGCGCCTGGGGCCTCGCTTGCCGGAGGCCCCAGGCGGTGGCACGTACGTCGGGCGAGATGAGCCGTCAGCGAGGACACACCTCGGGCGTCACCCGTTGAGCAGGGGATTGTCCCAGGTGTCGAGGGCGGCGACCTTGTGCAGCGGACGGCGGCGGACCGGTCCGTGCTTGCCCACCGGCCAGCCGACGGACACCAGCGAGGCGATCCGCCATTCGTCCGGGATACCGACGACGGCACGCAGTTTCTCCTCAGCGAAGGTGAACCACGTGCTCGGGACGGTGCCCAGGCCCTCGGCACGCGCGGCGAGCAGGAAGTTCTGCATCGCCGGGTAGATCGAGCCGCCCTCGATGAACTCGGGCACGAAGCCCGTCAGCCGGTAGCAGAACAGCACGTAGACGGGCACGCTCTCGAAGTTGTCGACGAGGTGCAGCATCGTGCGGGTCAGCCGGGCCTCGCGCGAGTCGTCGTCGGGCGCCGGCCGCTCGTCGGCCTGGCCGTAGATGGTGCGGACCCAGTCCCACCCCTCGCGGAACGCCGGGCCGAGCACGGCGCGGACCTCCGGGGAGCGCAGCACGACGAACCGCCAGGACTGGGCGTTGGACCCCGACGGCGCCCAGGTCGCCGCCTCCAGGCAGCGGGCGAGCACCTCGTCGGAGACCGGGTCGGGCCGGAAACGGCGCAGCGAGCGCGCGGTACGCATGGCCTCGCGGAGCTCGATGGCGGGCGCAGCGGATCCCGGTTCCAGATCACTCATTCGGCAGCTACTCCTCTGGTCCGACCCGCGACGGGCATGGCGACATGTCAACCTTCACCACACCCGTGACGCGCGTCAAACCGCCCGGAGCCCACGGCCCGCGGCGGGGAGCCGGCGGCGCTCCCGGCGGAGCGCCGCCGCGTACCGCGAACCTCGATCAGGTCAGATTCTCGTCAGCCCACTCCAGCAGTACGGGGGCGAGTTTCGGCCAGTTGAAGAAAAGACCTTCCTTCGTCGCCTCCGGGGTGTGCCGGTCGTTCCATTCAGTGTCGCTCCACGGCGGCTCCTTGAGCTCCGCCCTGGGCAGCAGCTGCGCAATCTGCTCGGAGGTCTCCCGCCGGTGGTGAATATCACTGACGCCGCTGCGCAGGACAAGCGCCGGGATATCGAGCTTGCGCGCGTCGTCATCGGGAAGGCCGGGCACGAGCTCGCCTTCCCGCGGGCAGTAGACCGACATCCAGCGTTCCATGGTGGCCAGGAACTCCTTGCGGTCCTGGTCGAGAATACGCTGGCGGTTCCCCGGGTTACGGCTGATGGGCTCGCTCCATTCCGGGAGCGCCGCGACCGCTTCCATTCCGTCGTTCCAGGCGGCGGTGAACGAGCCGCTGCCGTAGTGCACACCAATGCTCATCAGACCGTAGATGCCACCGCTGAGCCACCAGATGGCCAGGCCGGAGGTGACGTCCCGATGACGTGCGGCCGTGAGCAGCGACACCCTGGAGCCACCCGAGCCGCCCGCGATGACCGTGGGCCCGAGGTCAAGATGCCTGATCAGCGCGGCGAGCGTGTCCGCCTGCATCTCCGACTCGGACGCCCCGTCGAAGCTGACGTCGGACTCGCCGGTGTTCGGCCGGTCCCAGATCAGAACCCGCCGACCGGTCAGCGCGATCTCCTGGGCCAGCTCGCGCACACCCGGCGTGTCCTTGCTGTAACGCCCACCCGGCGTGATCGCCCAGGGCTGGCCTGTCTCGCCGATCAGCTCGTAGGCGACCGACAACCCGTTAACTGTTGCTCGTGTCATGAGTCACATATTAACATCGACATCCATGTCGATATCTTTGAAAGAGAGCGACCTGTTCATCGTCGATGCGGATTCGCACTGGTCAGAGCCCCCGGATCTGTTCACCAAGCGTGCACCGGCTGCATACCGTGACCGGGTGCCTCGCGTAGAGGATGTCGACGGCACCCCGATGTGGGTCTTCGACGGTAAGCCTGTCGGGCGTTTCAGCGCAGCCGGTGTCATCGGCCGCGACGGCCACAAGGAGAGCGCGGACACCGCGCTGCACCACTGGACGATCGACCAGGTCCACGTCGGCGCCTACGATCCGGCCGTCCGCCTGGGCGTGCTCGACGAGTGCGGCATCGACGCGCAGATCATCTTTCCGAGCACGATCGGCCTCGGCGGCCAGGACCTGGGCGCGGCCAGTGACCCCGCGCTGACCCGGCTCTCGGTCGAGATCTACAACGACGCCATGGCCGAGATCCAGAGCGACTCGGGGAACCGGTTGTTACCCCTGCCGCTCATGCCGGCCTGGGACGTCGACCTGTGCGTCGCCGAGGCCCGCCGGGTCCACGCCCTCGGCGCACGCGGGGTCAACATGACCTCGGACCCGCAGGACCTGGGCGCCCCCGACCTCGCCAACCCGGCCTGGGACCCGTTCTGGGAGGTGTGCACCGAACTGCAACTGCCGGTCCACTTCCACATCGGGGCCAGCGTGACCACGATGACGTTCTACGGTAAGTACCCGTGGCCGTCACACGACAACAACACCAAGCTCGCCATCGGCGGCACACTGCTGTTCATCGGGAACGCACGGGTGGTGACGAATCTGATCCTCTCCGGGATCTTCGACCGGCACCCCGACCTGAAGACGGTGTCGGTGGAGAGCGGTGTCGGCTGGATCCCGTTCATCCTCGAGGCGTTGGACTACGAGATGTCCGAGAACGCTCCCGAGGAGCTCGGCCGGATGCGCAAGCCGCCGTCCGAGTACTTCCGGAGCAACATCTACGCCACGTTCTGGTTCGAGAAGAACCGGAACAAGCTCCCGGCACTGATCGACGCGGTCGGCGAGGACAACATCCTCTTCGAGACGGACTTCCCCCACCCGACCTGCCTCTATCCCGACCCGCTGGGGACCGTCGGGCCGAAGCTGGCCACGTTGTCTCCGCAGGCCCGGGCGAAGATCCTGGGAGAGAACGCCCGCAGGCTGTACCGCCTCTGAACCAGTCAGCCGGGGCAGCCGGGGGTCCTGCCCCGGTCGCCCCGGCGCTTCATGTCCAGACACAATCGGGCATCCGTACAGGATGCGAGTCAGGAGTAGGAACGCGTGAAGACGATCGGGCACTGGATCAACGGCAAGTCCGCCCCCTCGGCCTCCGGCCGCGTCGGCCGCGTCTTCGACCCGGGCCGCGGAGTGCAGACCGGGGAGGTCACCCTCGCCTCCCCCGCGGAGGTCGACGACGTGGTGCGCGTCGCCCGGGACGCCGCCGTGAGCTGGGGCGCGTCCTCGCTCAGCAACCGCTCGACGCTGCTGTTCCGGCTACGCGAGCTGCTCGACGCCAGCCGTGACGAGCTCGCCGCGGCCGTCGCCGCCGAGCACGGCAAGGTGCACTCCGACGCGCTCGGCGAGGTCGCCCGCGGCATCGAGTGCGTCGAGTTCGCCTGCGGCATCCCCCATCTGCTGAAGGGCTCGCACAGCTCGGAGGTCTCCCGGGGCGTCGACGTCCACACCGAGCTGCACCCGGTCGGCGTGGTCGCGGGCATCACCCCGTTCAACTTCCCCGTCATGGTGCCGCTGTGGATGCTGGCCAACGCGGTGGCGACCGGCAACACCTTCATCCTCAAGCCCTCGGAGAAGGACCCGTCGGCCTCGCTGATCCTGGCCGACCTCGTCACCCGGGCCGGTTTCCCGGACGGCGTGTTCAACGTCCTGCAGGGCGACGCCGAGGCGGTGCGCGCCCTGCTCACCCACCCCGGGGTGGACGCCGTGTCGTTCGTCGGCAGCACCCCGGTGGCCCGCTCCATCTACGAGACGGGCACCGCCGCCGGCAAGCGGGTGCAGGCACTCGGCGGCGCGAAGAACCACATGGTTGTGCTGCCGGACGCCGACATCGAGTCGGCCGCGAACGCCGCCATCTCGGCCGGCTACGGGTCCGCCGGCGAGCGCTGCATGGCGATCTCGGTCGTGGTCGCGGTCGGCGCGGTCGCCGACCCGCTGGTCGACGCGATCGCCGCACGCATCCCCGACGTGGTGGTCGGCCCGGCCTCGGACGAGTCGTCCCAGATGGGCCCCCTGATCACCGCCGAGCACCGCGACCGGGTCCGGTCCTACGTCCAGGGCGCGACCGACGAGGGTGCCCGCGTCGTCGTCGACGGCTCCGCCGGCCGTGAGGAGGGGTACTTCGTCGGCTGCTCGCTGCTGGACGGCGTCAGGCCGGGGATGCGCGTCTACGACGACGAGATCTTCGGCCCGGTCCTGAGCGTGGTGCGGGTGGACAGCTACGACGAGGCCATCCAGCTGATCAACAGCAACCAGTACGGCAACGGCGTGGCGCTGTTCACCCAGGACGGCGGCGCTGCCCGCCGCTTCACCCGCCAGGTCGACGTCGGCATGATCGGGATCAACGTGCCGATCCCGGTGCCGGTCGCCTGGCACTCGTTCGGCGGCTGGAAGGCGTCCATCTTCGGCGACGCCCCGATCTACGGCCCGGAGGGGATCCGCTTCTACACCCGGCCGAAGGTCGTCACCTCACGGTGGCCAGAGTCGACCCCCACCGCCGTCGACCTGGTCTTCCCCGCGAACCGCTGACAGCCCCGGGTTCCGGGGGGACGGGGCACACACCAGGCCCGCTCCCCCCGGCGCCCGGCCGGCACGGCTAGGCGTCCGCCCGGCGCAGGATCTGGCGGGCCTGCGCGACGAGCGGCGCGTCGATCATCTGGCCGTCGAGCAGGAAGACGGCACTGCCCTCGCTGCCCTTCACCACCCGCCGGGCCCAGGCGACGTCCTCGTCGGACGGCTGGAACGCCCGGCGGACGACGGCCGCCTGTGAGGGATGGATGCACGCCTTGGCCACGAAGCCGGACGCGACGGCCTCGTCGGCCTCCGCGGCAAGGCCGGCGACGTCGGCGACGTCCAGGAAGACCGTGTCGATCGCCGGCACGCCGGAGGCGGCGGCGTGCAGCAGGACGGTGGACTTGGCGTGCCGCGCGACGTCGCGGTACCGCCCGTCGGGCAGCCGGCTCGAGCTGCCGCCGAGCGACGCCATCAGATCCTCCGCGCCCCACATCACGCCCGCCAGGTTCCGCGCGCGCACCACCTCGGCGCTGGCGAGGACCCCGCGCGCCGTCTCGCACAGCGCGACCACCTGGTAGGGGTCCGCTTCCTCGACCTCGCGGACGTCCTCGGTCTTCGCCAGCATGATCGTGCGGTACCCGGTGCGGGCGAGGCAGCGGATGTCCTCGTCGTAGTCGGCGGTCGACCGCGGGTTCACCCGGACGATCACGCGGGCCGGATCCACGGGGTGCTCGACGAGCGCCACACGGGCCTCAGGGCGCCGCGCGGGGGCGACCGCGTCCTCGAGGTCGAGGATCACGGTGTCCGCGGCCGCCAGGGCCTTCTCGTACCGGTCCGGCCGGTCCGCCGGGCAGAACAGAAGCGACGATCCCAGTGCCCAGTCGGTCACGCTGTCTCCCACCTCGAAACTCCCGGCAGAACATCGACCACCGGATACGTCAGCCGGCGTCCGGGCCGGCAGGCTCCCCGCCGGCGCCCTCACCGGCCGGCAGCCGCAGCATCAGCGCGGTCCGCTCGGCCTGCGCGACGAGCACGCCGCGCTGGTTGCGGGCCCGGTGCACGAAGACGACGATGCCGTTCGCCGGCCGCGAGCGGGAATCCCGCTTCGACAGGACCTCGGTCTCGGCGTAAATGGTGTCGCCGGCGAGGACGGGCGCGGGGAAGCTGATGGCGCCGAAGCCGAGGTTCGCCACCGTCGTGCCCTGCGTCAGCTGCGGGACGCTCAGCCCGACCATGACCGACAGGGTCATCATG
This sequence comes from Parafrankia sp. BMG5.11, assembly GCF_004337455.1. NCBI lineage: Bacteria > Bacillati > Actinomycetota > Actinomycetes > Frankiales > Frankiaceae > Parafrankia > Parafrankia sp. BMG5.11. Next base: position 34,953 of record NZ_SJXI01000171.1, read on the forward strand.
CTGTTCACGAGCCGCTCACCGAACTCCGTGGACGCGCTCGCGGCGGCGTCGAGATGCAGGCTCTGCGGGTTCATCGTGAGAGTGGAGAAGAAAGTGTTGTCGGCCTCGCCGAGGGTGCGGCCCGGGCTGTGCACGTAGATCGCGCCGGTCTGCAGCTCCTCGAAATAAAGCCCGCGCTGCTGAATTCGCGTCACATCTCCGCCTGATCTGTCTGCCCGATTTTCGCCCGCACTATTCCACCGACGATTTTCCGGATTATCCGTCCCGCGACGAACTGTACTGTACGGACCAGCCAGCGCGACTGTCAACGCGCGTATACGCGGTCGCCGCGCCCCGGACTAACCCTTATAGCAATTTCGCGCGCGACGGTCGACCGTTAGCCGCCGATAGTGGTCGACGTCGCCCGTAGCGCACCGCCCGGCGTCGCGCACGGCCCCGGCAGGGCCCGCGGCTCGGCACGCGAACTTCCACCCATCATTCAAAGTGAGCGTTTCCTCTCCGATGTCAGGCCAGGCCGGACGGCACTCGTCCCACCTCCGACGAGGGGCTCCGGCGGACGGGCCGGGCGGGCGCGGGAGGCAGGGGGTCTTGCGGGTTGCCCGCGTCATATGTTTACACTGACGTCAACTTTGAACGTCGGCTCGGAAGAGCCGTCATCCGGCGGACACACTGCGGCGCCGCCCCCCGGTCGCGCCGTCGGCGCACCAGGGCGGGACGGGCGATGACATCGGAACCGAAAGTCCAGCTGGCGCTGACGCCCGACTCGCGCTGGGACGTCGACACAGCCGGCCTCGTGGCGGCGGCCGCGGGCGCCGGGTTCGGGTCGGTCGGGCTCGCCGAGGCCAACGCCGACGCCGCCGGAGCGGCCGTCCTCGCCGCGGCGGGCCTGCGCTGCCACGAGATCCTGGCCCTGATCGTGACCGACGACGAGCAGGCCACGATCGACCAGGCTCGCCGGGTCGCGAAGGCCGCGGCCGCGGTGAACGCCCGGTGGGTCCTGACCGGCTTCCGGGTGGGGCTCGACGAGCGGAGCGCCCCGTTGATCGCCCGGTGCGCCGCGCTGTTCGCCGCCGCCGGTGCCGGGATGGCGGTGGAGTTCAGCCCGCTGGGCGGCACGAAGTCGATCGCCACCGCCGTGGACATCGTGGAGGCCGCCGGCCCCGACCGCGCGGGCGTGCTGATCGACACGTGGCACTTCTTCAACGGGGAGAGCACCTGGGAGCAGCTCGAGCAGGTGCCCCTGGACCGCATCGCCTACGTCCAGTTCGACGACGCGCTCCCGCCGATCTCCCCGAACGGGATCAAGGAGACGATGCACCGCCGCGCCATGCCCGGCGAGGGGATCTTCGACCTCGAGCGGTTCGCCGCCACCCTGCTCGACCGGGGCTGGTCGGGCCTGGTCAGCGTCGAGGTGCTCAACGCCGAGCTGCGTGGGCTGCCCGTCGCCGAGTTCGCCCGCCGCGCCTACGAGACGACCGCCGGGTTCTGGCGATGACCTCGCGCCGCCCACCCGGGACGCGCGCGTGACCAGGACCGGCGCCGGTCCTGGAGCCGGCGCGGCCCGCGCCGGAGCCGGTGCCGGTGCCGGTCCTGGCGCTGCGGCCGGTGCCGGTGCCGCCGCCGACAGCCGTCCCGACGGTGGCGGTGGCCCCCGCTCGCGCCGCGGAGCCGAGACCAGGGCGCGCCTCGTCGAGGCCGCCAAGGCGGTCTTCGAGGAGAAGGGCTACCACGACACGCGGGTGGCGGACATCGCCGAGCGCGCCAGCGTGTCGCACGGGTCCTTCTACCACTACTTCGACTCGAAGGACCAGATCTTCCGGGAGGTGGCGGCGGTCATCGACGCCGCCCTCAGCGCCGGGATGGCGATCATCCTCGCCCGCAACTCGAGCATGTCGCCGCACGAGCGGCTGACCGAGGCGATCCGGGTCCACTTCGAGGCGTACCGCGCCGAGGCGCGGATCATGAGCGTGATCGAGCAGGTCTCCCGGCACGACGAGCAGGTCTACACCGTCTGGACCCAGCTTTTCGGCCGCCACTCGGACGACGTCGCCCGTTCCATCGAGCAGCTCCAGCGCCACCGGCTCGCCGACCCCGACCTCGACCCGGCCGTCACCTCGGCCGCTCTCGGCGCGATGATGTGGCGCTTCGCCGAGCAGTGGCTCGTGCAGGGCCAGCCCGTGTGCGACTTCGACGTCGGCATAGCGCAGATCACCAGGCTGTTCGTGAACGCGCTCCAGTTGCGCGACCCTACGGGGATCCCCCACGACGAGCCGCGGCGGCCCCCGGCACAGCCCGGGAGCACGGGCGGCGCGGGCGATCCGGCCTCGTCCGCCCACCAGTGAAGGAGACGAGACGGATGCGCACCCCCGGCGGCGACGCGTGACCACACCGACGACCGACCTGCTGGACCTGACCGGCCGGGTGGCCGTTGTCACCGGCGGCGGGACGGGCATCGGGGCGGCGGCGGCGCGGCTGCTCGCCGCCCACGGTGCCGACGTGGCCATCGCCGCGCGCACCGTCGACGACCTGGAGCGGACCGCGGCGGACATCCGGGCCGCCACCGGCCGCCGCTGCCTGCCCGTGCCGACGGACGTCAAGGACGAGCAGCAGGTGATCCGGCTGGTGCGGCGCGCCGTCGAGGAGCTCGGCCGGATCGACGTGCTGGTCAACAACGCCGGCGGCACCCGCATGGGCCCGCTCTCCTCGCTGCCGACCAGGGCCTGGGACGCCAGCTTCGATCTCAACGTGCGGGCGGCCTACTTCTGCACCCGGGAGGCCGGCCGCCACCTGGTGGCGCAGCGCTCGGGCGCGATCGTCAACATCTCCTCGGACGCCGGCCTGCACGGGGTCCGGGGCGGCGCGCACTACGCCTCGTCGAAGGCCGCGCTGCAGATGTTCACGACGGTCACCGCGGCCGAGTGGGGGCGCTACGGGGTGCGCGCCAACTGCCTCGCCGTCGGGCCGGTCGCCTCCGAGCGCGCGGTCGAGGCGTGGCGCGTCGCCGGCATCGACACGTCCGAGTTCAGCACGGCCACCCCGCTGGGCCGGCCAGGGACGCCCGCGGAGGTCGCGAACGCGATCCTCTTCTTCGCCAGCGACGCGGCGTCCTACATCACCGGGCAGACCCTCGCCGTCGACGGCGGCCCGAGCCTGGGCGGGATCCGCGACACCTGAGGCGCGACTCAGAACCTCGTGCGTCTCCTGAGCGGACGCCGAGCCCGCCCCGGTTCGAAATCACCAGATCATGATCGTGAACGCCGACCCAGCACCGTCAACATTGTTGACTATCTTGATTGTTGACCATCGTGACCTGGTCTCGGGAGGACGAAGGGAACGGCGGCGTGGGACTCGCGACAGGTCCGCCCCGCGCGCAGCACCCGTGACCATGGGGCGTGGCAGGAACGACGGCTGACGGCACAGCCGACACAGCAGGCACGACACCTTCTCCGGGCGAGTGCGGCCGGTTCTGGGAGGACCGTTACCGGCGCACCGACCGGATGTGGACGGGAGCCCCCAACGAGCTGCTCGTCCGGGAGGTCGGCGGGCTGGCGCCTGGGACGGCGCTGGACCTCGGGTGCGGCGAGGGCGGTGACGCCGTCTGGCTGGCCGCCCGGGGCTGGCGGGTCACCGCGGTCGACGTCTCACCCACGGCGCTGGCCCGGGCCGCCGGCGCCGCGGCGGCCGCCGGCGTCGACGCGGGGGTCACCTGGCGATGCGAGGACCTGGCCGACGGCGTCCCCGAGGGCTCCTTCGACCTCGTCCTCGCCCTTTTCCTGCACTCCCCGGTCGGCATGCCGCGAGCGGAGGTGCTCCGCGCCAGCGCCGCCCGGGTGGCCCCGGGCGGGACGCTGCTGGTGGTCGGGCACGCCGGTGCCCCGTCCTGGGAGCCGAGGAAGAAGCCCCACACCAGGCTCGCCGGTCCCGACGACGTCCGCGCCGAGCTGGGCGCGGCCACCGAGGGCTGGGCGGTGGAGCTGCGGGAGATGTACGAGGCGCCCATGTCGCGCCCGAACGGCCAGGTGGGCTTCCGGGTCGAGAACGCCCTGCGCCTGCGGCGCCCGACCTGACCGGGCACCCCGGAAGTGGGCGACCGCCCGGCGGCGGGCCCCACGCATTCCCCGGCCAGGGGGCACAGGACGAGATCGGCCCCGCGCCCCCGTCGGGGAGGCGCGGGGCCGACCGGGCGTCCGCGGGAGCGGTCAGGTGGTCACGATCGACACGCCGGCCGTGCCGGGCGCGCCGTAGAGCTGGGCGTAGCCGACCCGCGGGTTGCCGGGGACCTGCCGGTCGCCGGCCTGCCCGCGCAGCTGCAGGACCAGCTCGTGGATCTGGCGCAGACCCGAGGCGCCGACGGGCTCGCCGTTGGCGATCAGCCCGCCGTCGGTGTTGACCGGCAGCCGGCCGCCGATCTCGGTGGCGCCCTCCGCGAGCAGCTTCTCCTGGTCGCCGTCCGCGCAGAAGCCGTTCTCCGCCATGTGCATGATCTCGGCGCCGGAGTCGGTGTCCTGGACCTGGATGACGTCGACGTCCTCCGGGCCGATGCCCGCGGTCTCGTAGGCCGCCTTCGACGCGAACACGGTGGGGGCCTCGGCGTGCTCCACCGCGGCCCAGGAGCTGTGCACCTCGTGCGCGCCGTAGGTACGGGTCCGCAGCGTGCTCGCCCGCAGGTAGATGGGGTTGGACGTGTACTGGCGGGCGATGTCGGCGCGGCACAGGATGATCGCCGCGGCGCCCTCGTCCGGGCTGCAGAACATGTACTTCGTCAGCGGGTAGTTGAGCATCTGGGAGGTGAGGATCTCGTCCTCCGTCAGCGCCTTGCGACGGAAGGCGTTGGGGTTCAGCACGCCGTTGCGGTAGTTCTTCGCCGCCACCCGGGCCAGCGTGCGGTGCGAGATCCCGTGGTCGTGCATGTAGCGGTTGATCTTCATCCCGAAGAACTTCGTCGTCAGGAAGTGACCGATGTCGCCGTACCACGGCGGGGCGCTGTAGTGGACGGGATCGGCCGTGAAGGCGCCGAAGGCGTGCTTGTCCATGCCGACCGCGAGGCCGATGTCGTACTTGCCGTACCGGATCGCGTCGGCGGTCAGCTCCAGCGCGGTCGCGGCCGTCGCGCAGCCGTTGTAGACGTCCATGAACGGGATGCCGGTGAGGCCGAGCAGGCCCACGACCGCGTCGGGGTTGTCCACCTCACAGCTCCCACCGAAGGCGAACTGGACCTGCTTCCACTCCAGGCCGGCGTCGGTGAGCGCGGAGCGGACGGCCTCGGCGCCCATCTGGATCGCCGACTTGTTGCCGAAGCGCCCGAAGGGGTGGATACCCACCCCGATGATCGCGACGTCCTCCATGTCAGTTTCCTCCCTCGGACGGCGCGAACGCGTACGACATCACCTGGGTACCGTCCTCGTCTGTGCGGAACGGGTAGATCACCAGCTCGAGCCCCATCCCGAACCTGATCTCGTCAGGCTTGCTGACGGTCAGGCGGCCCTCGACGCGCACGTCGTCCCCGAGCTGCACGAGGCCCACCGCGAACGGCTTGAAGGTCTCGGGCGTCTCACCGCTGGCGTAGGGCTCCTTGGGCAGGAACTCCTGGGTGGTCCACGTCCACAGGGTGCCCTCGCGCGGCAGCAGGCGCTGCTCCATCTCGAGCTTGCCGCAGCGCGGGCAGGAATCCTGCGCGGGGAACGTGACCGCCGCGCAGCTGCGGCAGCGGGCGCCGATCAACTGTGGTTTTTTCGCGGGCCAGGTGAACACGTCGGGAGCAAAGGGAATCTGTGCCATCAGAACACTCCTAGCATGGTGACCGGCCACGGACAGGTCACTGAAAATCATCCGGATGTCGGCCGGCGGAGGCCACGGCGCTCAGCTCGGCATCGGACGTCTTCGACGGACCGCACCGGTGTCACCTCGCCCCGGGACTCCGCGAACGCAGGTGGCCGGGTTCCGCCGATCGCGTGGGCCGCGGACCAGCGCACGGCCGGGACGAGGGACGAGCAACGGGATCCGGCCCTCCACATCGTGCGGATCGTGCGCCGGGCGCCGGCGATCAGCGGGTCGCCCGAAGGCGCACAGCCCCCGGGTAGGGGCAGCATATGCACATTCCCGACGTACCCGCACGGGAAACGATCTGGCGGCGGAGCGACGGTCCCGGCAACCGGATCACCGCGGTGGACGGGCCCGCGGCCCGGCCAGGCCGGCCGGGGGTGGCACCCACCGCCGCCCACGGAATGTCGCCGTGACCCACATCGGCCGCGGGCCGCGATGACTCGCGGAGTCGGGCGCCGACCACGGCCGGTGGCGGCCGGCGTCGCACGGGGCACCGGGCGCGGCACCCGAATCCCGGCCCGCGGCCGGCCGGTATCGCTTTGAACGGGAAAGATCCCATTCCGCAACCGCGGAGTCACCCGACCTGGATAACCGTGTTCACGGGGTGAGTGAGGCGCGCCAATCAGCAAAGGCGGCTGCGGGTACACCCACCTCTATCCACACCGCCGGTAGCACGTACCAGTACCTCACCGCTCACATTCGTGAATCTGCCGCAGACAGGTGACCCACGGTCACGACGAGTGCGTTCCGGCGAGTGAATGGGTAGGAAGGGCTCTCGGGTGCCGCTCGGCGCCCGGCCAGTCATGCTTTCGACACGACGAGGTGGCCAGTGAGCCTGAGCATCCGCAACCAGCTGACCGGAACCGTAAGCGAGATCACCCGGGGGGCGGTGATGAGCACGGTACTGATCACGCTGCCCGGCGGGCAGAGCCTGACCGCGGCGGTGACACTCGACGCCGTCGACGACCTCGGCCTCAAGGAGGGCTCGGGGGTCGACGTCCTGATCAAGTCCACCGAGATCTCGCTGGCCACCGGCAACGTGGACGGCCTGAGCATCCGCAACCAGCTGCGCGGCACCGTCTCGAGCATCGAGACCGGCGGCGCCATGGCCGTGGCACATGTCACCCTCGAGCAGGGCGGCGAGCTCACCGCGGCGATCACCCTCGCCGCCGCGGCCGAACTCGGCCTGGCCGCGGGCACCGCCGTGACCGCCCTGGTCAAGTCGACCGAGGTGGCCGTCGCCGCCGCCTGACGAGTCCAGCGCGGCCCGCGTGCCCCCACCTGGCCGGGCCCCCTCCCCGCGGCCTCCGGGCCGCGGGGACAGCCGCCCGCCGCCGGCGCGGACCCGACCGGAGGCGATCCACGGCGGTACCCGGGCGGCACGTGCAGGACGGCGCTCGCTCCGCCAGTCGTGCCCTGCCGCGAAACGTGCTCGACCCCCGGAGGGTCGAGCGGGATCGGCCGGGCCACCGTGCGCCATTTCGCCCGCAACGGCGACATCGTCTGGTTCACCTACGCGTCCGGCCGGGAGCGCACCGCCGCCATTCTGGCCGAAATACGGCGCGAGAACGGCGCAGACGTCCAGGCCTTCGAATTCCACCAGAGTGATCGGGAAAGCCACCGGAAGCTGGCCGAGGTGCTTCCCGGTCCGCCCGGTGCGTTTGGTGCCGACGGACCTCCCCGCCGGGGACGGCGGGCGCCTGCCGTTCGTCTCCCGGCGGCCGGGCGATGGCCCGGCGCCCCAGGGGCCGGCGGCTCCCCACCCGAGGCCAACCGGCCGGAAGGGGGCGATGACGCACCGTCATCCACCCCGTCCCACCCGGCCGGGGCCGGCTTCGTGAGCAGGACGGACGTCCCGCCGGCGGGCCGCGGGCGCTCGCCGGCACGGACCTTCAGCAAACGGGGCACTCGACGTCAATAGGTAATCTCGGGACGATCCGGTATCAGGCCGGCTCGAGATCATGGCCGGTCGAGGAGGACTCAGCGGTGGCGGAAAAGGTTGGCCCGGAGTTCGGTCCGTTGGCGGCGCTGGCCGGTGAGTGGGAGGGCGACCAGGGGGTGGACGTCGCCTTCGGGAACACCGAGGGCTCGATGATCACGACCCCGTTCCGCGAGCGGGTCACCTTCAAGCCGTTCGGCCCGGTGGACAACGGCACGCAGCATCTCTACGGCCTGGACTACCACATGGCCGCCTGGCGGACCGGCGAGGAGAACCCGTTCCACACCGAGATCGGCTACTGGCTGTGGGACGCCGAGCTCGGGCATGTGATGCGCTGCTTCATGGTTCCCCGCGGCCAGGTGTTGATCGCCGGCGGCACCGTCGCGCCGGACGCGACCACCTACACGCTGCGCGCGGAGGTCGGCTCGACGGTGTACGGCATCCTGTCCAACCCGTACCTCGCGCGCGCCGCGAACACCACTCTCTACGAGGTGACCATCGCCGTCGCCCCGGACGGCAGCTTCACCTACGACTCCACCACCACGATCGACCACGCGCGGGTGTCCGAGCCGGTCGCCCACACCGACCACAACGTGCTGCGCCGGCTGCCCGAGGCGTAGCCGAGGCCGCCCACCAAGCCCAAGCCCAGCGCCCTCGCACGGCACCTTCGCACGGCACCTTCGCACACTCCACCTTCGCACACTCCACCTTCATACGAACCACCGAGCGCCGGACTGTTCCAGTCCGGCGCTCGCGCATGAGGCAGCCTTCTCGCGCGCCCCCAGGCCACGACGGCCGCGATGCCGGCGCAGCGTGAACTGCACATATGACAAACAGGTCGCCCCGATCAGGAATCCCCCGCGGGAAACAAGGCGCCCTATTCTCAAAAGAGGCGACCATACGGGCACACATCTGTCTATTGACACGTGAGCCGTTACTAACGATGCTGGGTGACGCCCAGAGCGGAACATTTCCCCGCTCGCGCCAGGCCGGGCCGTACAAGCACCAGAGCATCTGAATTCTCTCCTGCAGCGGACGCACCCCCCGGCAATTGACCCTGCCTGCGTCCGCCCGGATTTCGTGACTTACGTCGGCGCACCCCCGCGGGCCGGTGGACCCTCGTCCACCCGCTCGCGGCCGAAGGATGCGCGTCATGCCCGCAATTCAACTCTGGAGTCCGCCATGCCCGAAAACACGCCCGACGCCGTCGAATCCACCCCCGGCCTCAATCGCAGGCACTTAATCGGCACGGCGGCGATCGGCGCCGCCGCGGTCGGCGGTTTCACCGCGGGACCGGGTGCCACCCGGGCCCGGGCCGCCACCCCCGTGCCGGCCACTGTGCAGCGGGAGCGCGCCGTTGTCATCGGGAGCGGCTTCGGCGGCGGCGTGACCGCGCTGCGGCTGGCCCAGGTCGGCGTGTCGACGCTGGTCCTGGAGCGCGGGCTGCGGTGGCCCACCGGGCCGAACGCAACGACGTTCTGCCGCTTCGCCAACATCGACAACCGCTCCGCCTGGCTGACCGACCACGCCACGGTCGGCGGCGTCGTGAAGACGTGGGAGCCCTACACCGGGGTGATCGAGAGCATTCCCGGCAACGGAATCACGGTGAACTGCGGAGCGGCCGTCGGCGGCGGCTCCGTCATGTACCACGGCATGACACTGAAGCCCTCGAAGGCGAACTTCGCCGCGTCGATCCCGGTGGCCGCGAACCTCTACGACGAGCTGAACCTGTGGGCGTATCCGCTGGTGGCCAGCATGCTGGGAGTCTCCACGATTCCCAACGACATCCTGAACAGCGACCCGTACAAGTCCTCCCGGGTCTTCCGGGACGTCGCTCCGGGCGCGGGCCTGGAGCCGTTCCAGGTTCCCCTGCCGATCGACTGGCAGTACGTGCGCGGTGAGCTGAACGGCCAGTACCAGCCGACCTACACCACCAGTGACATCGCCTTCGGTGTCAACAACGGCGGTAAGCGCTCCATTGACGTCACCTACCTCAAGGCCGCGGAGGCGACCGGTCGGGTCCGCGTCGCGACGCTGCACGTCGTCCGCGACATCGCGCTCGACGCGAACAAGAAGTGGGTACTGACGGTCGACCGCATCAACACCGGCGGCATCGTCCAGGAGACGAAGGCCATCGTCGCGGACGCGGTATTCCTCAACGCGGGTTCCGCCGGCACGACCCGCCTGCTGGTGAAGTCCAAGGCGAAGGGGCTGATCCCCAACCTGCCGGACGCCGTCGGAACCCAGTGGGGAAACAACGGCGACCGCATCTACGTGTGGAACGGCATGAACGGCGACATCGGGACCCAGCAGGGTGGTCCCGCCTGCGTCGGCGGTCGCGACACCACCAGCTCGATCCCGCTCACCATCATCCACGCGGGCTCCCCCATTCCGAGTACCGCCGGCAAGCTGATGACGGTCGTCGGCTTCGGGATCGTGAACCCCGCCGGCACCTGGGCGTACGACTCCGCGAAGGACGACGCCGTCCTGACCTGGCCGTCCAGCGGTGACGCCGCGCTGCAGGCGCTGATCGCCGCGCGCATGCAGAAGATCGCCCAGGTGGGCGGCGGCATCATGATCGACACGAACGCCCAGGCGAACTCGACCTGGCACGCCCTGGGCGGCGTGCCCATGGGGTCCGCGGTCGACCTCTACGGCCGGGTCATCGGCCAGAAGGGCCTCTACGTGCTCGACGGCGCGCGGATCCCGGGCTCCACCGGCGCCTGCAACCCGTCCATGACGATCGCGGCCCTCGCCGAGCACAGCATGGCCAAGATCGTGCTCCAGGACGTCGGAAGCGTCTTCTAGGTTCCCGTTCCCGGCACGCCCCCGGGGTACCGGATCCCGCGACCTGCGGAATCCGGTACCCCCGGCCCGCTGCGGCGGAACCGACGCCCGCGCGGCCGGCGCGCGGGGGCCGCCCGACCGAGACGCTCCGCAGACGAACAGCCATAATTCGGTCATAACAGGACCGATCCTCGCGGTACGACCTCGACGTCACAGGTCAGCCGTTCCGCGAAGGCGACGGGGGCAACGCCGTGGATGGTCGGACGTAGCGGAGGGACGGGAAGTGGGCGACAAGCCGGCGGGTATCCGCCGCTGGAACAAGCTGGTGGAGGAGATCCCGACCGTCCAGCTACGGACGGATGTTCCGCACTCCGCGCGTATGTATGACTACTATCTCGGCGGAAAGGACAACTTCCCGGCCGACCGGGAGGGCGCCGAGCAGGCCATCGCCGTCTTTCCGAGCCTGCGGGACGCCGCCCGCCAGAACCGGGCGTTCATGGTCCGCGCGGTGCGGCACCTGGCCGCCGAGGTGGGCATCCGGCAGTTCCTCGACATCGGCACGGGCATTCCGACCAGCCCGAATCTGCACGAGGTCGTCCAGGGCGTGGACCCGGCCGCCCGGGTGGTCTACGTCGACAACGACCCGATCGTCCTGGCGCACGCCCGCGCGCTGCTCACCAGCAGCCCGCAGGGACGGACCGCCTACCTCGACGCGGACCTGCGCGACCCCGACAGCATCCTGGAATCCGAGCAGCTGCACTCGACTCTGGACCTCTCCCAGCCCGTCGCGCTCTCCCTCGTCTCGGTCCTTCACTTCGTCGAGGGCGACGAGCCGTACGCGATCGTGCGCCGGCTACTCGAGCGGCTCGCTCCCGGCAGCCATCTCGTCCTCAGCCACGGCACCGCCGATCTCGACCCGGGCGCCCAGCGGATCGTGGACAGCTACCGGCAGCGGGGGCTCGCCTGCCAGTTCCGCACCCGCGACGAGGTGACGCGTCTCTTCGACGGGCTGACGCTGCTCGAGCCCGGCGTGCAGGTGATCCACCGGTGGCGGCCCGACGGCACGGCGGACGGCCTGACCGACGCCGAGGTCCCCGGCTACAGCGGCGTCGCCCGCAAGTAGGCCGCCCGCGCCGAACACGACGAACCGGCCGGCGCCAGGTGCTCCCCTCCGCCGCCGGCGGCCTCGTACAGTACTGCGATGGGCTCCGGCGTCCCGCTCCTCACCGACGCGTTCGGGCGGATCCGGGAGATCGTGCACGAGATCGTCAGCGGGCTGACCCCGGACGAGCTGAACCACCGGCTGGACGGCCGGGCCAACTCGATCACCTGGCTCGTCTGGCACCTCACCCGGGTGCAGGACGACCACGTCGCCGCCGCGGCCGGGTCGGAGCAGGTCTGGTCCACGGGCGGCTGGGAGCAGCGGTTCGGGCTGGCCGTACCCACCGGGCCGCAGGCCGGGTACCGGGCGATCGGCTACGGCCACAGCTCAGCCGACGTCGACGCGGTACGCGTCACCGATCCCGGTCTGCTGCTCGGCTACCACGACGCCGTCCACGAGCAGACCGTCCGCTACCTCGGACAGCTGCGGGACGCGGACTTCGACCGGATCGTGGACGAGGCGTGGGACCCGCCCGTCACGCTCGGCGTGCGGCTGGTGAGCGTCGTCGCGGACGACCTCCAGCATGCCGGCCAGGCGGCGTTCGTCCGCGGGCTCGTCCACCCCGGCTGACCACCCGGCGCTCCCGGCACTCCGGGCCGACCGCCCGGCTGACCGGCGCTCCCGGCCGTCAGCCCGCCGGGGTCAGCCGGGGCCCCGGGGTGAAGGTGATCGGCACCGACTGCGGCGCCCGGTTGAACGTCGAGTGGTAGTCGATGTCCGCGCCGGGCTGCAGGCGGACGTCGACGAGGCGCGTGACGATCTCCTCGAGGGCGATGCGCAGGTTCATCCGGGCGAGGTTGGAGCCGGCGCAGCGGTGCGGCCCGGCGCCGAACGCGATGTGCCGGTTGCGGCCGCGGTCGAGGTCGAAGGTGTCGGCGTTGTCGAACTCGGACTCGTCCCGGTTCGCCGACGCCCAGTAGATGAGCACCCGCTCACCGGCCTTGATCTGGCGCCCGCCGAGCTCGGTGTCGTGCCGGGCCGTCCGGGCGATGCAGATGAACGAGCCGTCGAGGCGCAGCAGCTCCTCCACCGCGTCGGGGATCAGCTCCGGGTTCTCGCGCAGCCGCGCGAGGATCTCCGGGTGCCGGCAGAACCGGATCATCGACATCCCGAGCGCGCCGGCCGTCGTCTCCAGGCCGCCGAGGACGAGGAGCTGGACCGTCCCGACCGCCTCCGCCGGTGTGATCGGACGGCCCTCGATGTCGGCGTTCATGACGGCGTCGACGACGTCGCCGCGCGGGCCCTCCTCGCGCCGCTTCGCCATGAGCGCCCCGATCCACGCCGCCAGCTTCCCGTGGCTCTCCCGGGACTCCTCCAGGTGCGACAGCGACGCCAGGGTGGCCCAGTGGTTGACCATCTCGAGGTCCTCGGCGGGCGCGTGCAGCGCCATGTCGAAGAAGGCGAGCCCGGGCAGCGGGCGGGCGAACTCCGTCATGAAGTCGCACTCACCGGCCTCGACGAAACCGTCGATGAGCCGGTTCACGAGCGCCCGGGTCTGCTGCTCCCACTCGACGACGACGACCGGCCTGAAGTGGGTGTTTATCAGGCGCTTGAAGGTGCGCTGCAGCGGCGGGTCGATCGTCACCGGCAGGATCTTCATCGGCGTGGGGGTGTACGGGACGGTGATGCCCAGCTCGGAGCTGAACGTCTCCCAGTCCTGCGCGACCCGGAGCACGTCCTCGTATCCGGTCACCACCCAGAAGCCGTCGTACTGGTCGCTGTGCGCCACCGGGCACCGCGACCGGGCCAGGGCCAGCGTGGGGTGCAGATCGCGGGCGAGCTCGGGCGAGAGGTGGTCGAAATGGTGCTCGACCCACTCCGCGTCCAGCTGACCGGTAGCTGCGTCCGTCATCTCCACCGCACCTCGCACACGTCCATGTAAACGTCCCCAGTCGGGCAAACGGGCTGTGTCGCGAGCAGCGTACCAGTGAGTGAGTCCTCGCTAATCTTTTGTCGGCTCCGGCCTCGACAAGAGCGACCGGCCGGCACTTCACGCTGGGGCACAGGGCATCCGGGGACCCACGCGGTCCCCCGGACGGCGCGCGACCGAGGCCGGGAACGGCCATCCAGGACGGCGTTCCGCCGACGCCCACCACCGGCTGTGCGCGCACGGGCCAACGCCTCGGTGGCGGGGGCAGGCGAGACCCCACCTCAGTGCCGGGCGTAAGGGCGCAGGTATCGAGGCCCCCGGGTAGCCGGCAGCCGCCGGTGGAACGTCCCCGCGACGGAACCGGCGTGTACCTCGTTTGACGCCCTCTGTGCCGCTTGACGTCAGATGATGATTGATCTGGCGGCGAGCAGATGGTCGGCAAGGTCGAGATCACCCGTCCGCTCGATGAGCCTGAGTTCGCGGTCGCTCAAGGCCCCGGTAAACATTCGCCAGGCTACTGTTGCCGGCATCCGGACCAAAGTCGACGCGGCAGAAACTCGGCTTTCGGTGAGGTCCCAGCTTTCGCTGCGGCGTTGCAGCGTCCAGACGCCGGCCGCCTCTCCGGTGAACTCAGTGACCAGATCGATATCCGGGCCGGTTTTGGACCGGTAGTGGCAGGTCAGGCCCCAGATGAAGACGCCTAGCACAGTGCCCAGGTAGTAGTCGTCATCGAGTCCGGGTGCGCCAACGGCGGCACGGATCTGCTGGTCATGAACCCAGTGCTCGGTGAAATCCCGCCCGATGCCCAGCCATACCGGCACTGGCACGGGTCCCATCCAGGCAACCCGGCCGGTCGGCGCGTCCAACTGCATCTGGCCCCAGTACTCGTCCATCAGCGTCGCGGTGAAACCTAGCAGCTCACGTATCACCCGGGCGCTAAGAACCCGAGTGGTCTTCACCCAGCCGTCGTTCTTGGCATGCAGCGCGACCGGCCACAGAATTCCCCCGGTCGGGGGCGTCCCGCCGTGATCGGTCCTCGGAACCAAAGCGGTCAGCGACGCTCCGACGCGGCGAACGAACGGCCGACGCCGTGCCGAAGCTGCGCCAGGGCTCCCGTATCTCTGAATGGCCATTGGCCCGGCGGCGCCGCGCTGCCACGGTTGTGCTGGGAGGGCCGCCGGATGGTCAGGTGTTGCCGGGCGGGCACTGACGCGGCGCGGGCTGCTCCGCCGCGGGCAGGACGACGTCGTGGGCGGTGGCGGTCAGCGACAGCCCGGACCCGCCCGTCGACGCCTCGACGATGTCGAGATCCAGCGGCAGCTGGCCGACCGGGATCTTGATCGGGGGCAGCAGGCCGCCCACGGGCACGGGGATCGTGGCGTTGATGGCCCCGCGCAGCGTCACCTCACTGGGGACGAGCGTGAGCACGTTGTCACGGACCTCGAAGGTGGTGACGCCCCCGATCTCCTGGGAGCCGAACAGCCACAGGTCGGTGCGCCCGGAGATCTCGACCCGCCGCCCGCCGTCGACCGGGTTCACCTGGAGGGCGCCGGGCAGCCCGGCCAGGTAGGTGTTGAGGTCGGCGTAGTCAAGCCGGACGGTCGCCCGGATGTCGTCAACAGGCACCGCGCCGACCGACCCGGAGATCATGTCCCCGAGCGGCACGTGGATGCCGGACAGCTGCGCCTGCACGGCGGAGATCCGGGGCCCCGGGGTGGCGATTCCCTCGATCGTCACCCCGATCTCCTCGAACTTGCCGAGCAGGATCTGGGTGAGGAAGGGGAAGCCGCCGATGTGCACGTCGCGCACGGTCGGCGCGGGGGCACCGCATTCCAGGCTCTCCGCCACACTGACCTTGATCTGCTTGGCCATCTGACCCTCGGCGACCGAGACCGCGGCCCGGTCACCCACCACCAGCAGCACGAAGCCGACGGCCGCCGCGACCAGGGCCCACAGCCACCGGCGCCGCCGCCGGCGTGCCGGAGCCGTACCGGCCGACGGGGTCGTCCCGGCCAGCAGCCGATGATCGTCCGGGGCGGATCCGTAGGACATCGTCGGAGGGATCGGCGGGCGGCCGGGCTCGTCGGGCTGGTGGTTCTCCTCCCACCGGTCCGTGCCCCCCGTTCCGCCGGCCGCCGGCCACGCCGGCCGGCCCGACTGGAACGCCCCGGCGGGGGGCGGGGGGGCCGGCTGCCCCGAGCGCGGGCCGGTGGCGGCCGCCGCGCCGGCGCGGTGGTGCAGGTCCATCGTCGGCTGGTCGCCACCCGGCGCTGGCCACTCGCCCGATGCGGGCCACTCGCCCGATGCGGGCCACTCGCCCGATGCGGGCCGTGCCCACGGTGAGCGGTGGGCGGGGATGTCGCCCTCGTCCGCGTGCTGGCCCGTCCCGTCACCGCCGTGGTTCACCGGGACATCTCCGCTCCGCTCCGCTCGGCGTCGGCCAGGCTCAGAGCCTACTGCCGCAGAAGTCGGGGTCCACCACCTCGATGCCCGTGCCCTCGGCGTTGACCCGGACGAAGGCGTAGCACTCGCGGAGGCGCCCGAAATCCTCGCCGAAGTCGGTTCTGGTGATGAGACCGCCAGCGTCATAGTCCTCCACGGCGCGCAGGCCGTCCATGAAGGACTGCCTGCTCGGGCACTCCCCGGCCTCCTCCAGCCCGCGGACGAGCATGTCCGCGACGACGTAGGCGGTCAGGGCGAGGGTCTGGTCCGGGTCGACGAGCTGGGGGGCGTACCGGGCCACCGCCGCCCGGTAGGCGCCGAGAGCCGGGGAGCTGACCTGGAACGGCAGGTAGTTGGCATAGGAGGTGACCCCCGCGAGCCGGGCACCGTAGGTCTCCAGCAGCTCCGCGCTGACCTCGCGGCCGGTCAGGATGACCTTGAGCGGTACCTCGGCCTCGCCCGCGGCGTCGACGAGCTGAGCGAGCGTCTCGGTGTCCATCGCGGCGACGAGGGTGTCGACGCCGTTGTTCAGCATCCACTCGGCGATCCGGGAGGCGCTCGCCCGTCCCGGCTGGTACTCGGTGACCTGCTCCGCGGGAATCTCGACGCCGGCGGCTCGCAGGCTCACGATCAGCTGGTCGGCGAACTGCACCGAGGTGCTCCCGCCCGCGTAGTCCCGGACGATCACCGCCCGGGTGCCACCGTGCTCACGGACGAACCGGCCGAACGTGTCGACCGACCCCCCGTCGGTGAAGAGGTAGGAGAACGAGAACATGTTCCGGTACCTGGACCACGCTTCCTCCACCGCGAGGCCGACCACGGGCACCCCCGCCTCGGCCAGGTAGGGAGCCCCGCCGGAGGTGGCGGTGCTCGTCTCCAGGACCGCGAAGACCCCCTCCCGTTCCACCAGCTGCCGGCTCATGGTCAGGTTCGTCGACGGGTTGGCCTGGTCGTCGCGCCACACGTAGCTGATCTGGCGCCCGTGCACCCCGCCGGAGGCGTTCGCGAGCCCGAACCGGGCGTCGATGCCGGCCCGCGCCGCGCTGAACGAGCTGGCGAGGCCACCCGAGTCCGGGTACAGCATCCCCACCTCGACCTCGTCCGCGGTGACGCCGGGCGCGACGCAGCCATCCGCGGTGTTCGTAGTGGCGTCGTCGCCCGCACAGCCGACGAGCGACGCCACGGATAATGCGGCCGCCACCGCACACAACACGGATCGAGCGGAGTTCATATCAGCCCCCAACCAAGAATCAATGTTCGTCCCACGCCATGTCGCGACACCGGCCCCGATAACCGAGGCACACGGGCGGGACCGCGCGCCTCGGAACCGCGGGCACGACCGCCAGGGATTTTCTGTATTCGGCCGGCATCCGCGTGCGGACACCCGCCATTGCCCCGCAAAAGAAAGCGTCACCCTCCTCGGGCCGATGACGGGCCGGGCGCGAGAACACCTGCCGCACGCCCACCGGACCAAAATCTCGGCTGTTCCTGCACCCTAACAGGAACAGGAACCGGACGGCATCAATGCACCCACCCGGCCGGGGCGGCAACTTCAGGACGATGCCCGCCAATCCCAATAATTGCTGTACAGCAAGTTCCGTATCGCCCGCCGGCTGGGCGGAAATGCTCCGCTCTGCGCCGGCCCCGGGGCGACCAAGGCCGGTCCCGTGATACCACCCGCCACAGCGGGAGTCCTCCGGGCGGCCGGCGCCGGGGCCGCTCCGGCTGTGGGGCGGCCGGGCGGCGGCACCGGCCAACCCCACGGCACCCGTACAGACCCACGGAACCCGCCGGGCTCGCGCGCCCGCCGGGCCCGCCGAACGCGCCGCGCCGGCGGCGACATCGCCAGGATAACCCGCGCACTCGCCGGGACGGCCGCATTGAATGCCGCCGGCAGACCAGCCCGGTCTCGACGCGAATTTCTTTCAGCTCCGGATCGACATTCCCGCGTACCGGGGCCGCGGAGCAATCAGGAAGATGCCGGCGAACGGTGGCGGCGAGCGGGCCTATTCCGGCAGCACCGCGCGGGCATGGGTGGCGGGATCAGCCCTCGCCTTCCCGGTAGCGAACGCCGAATTTCCGCGTTCAGCACCATCGGTGAACGCGCCGTCACGGGCGCAGGGAACGCGCTTCAGCCCTGCTCGCCGACGATCCTGTCCAGGTAGGCCTCGATGTCAGCAGCGCGTTCGCGCAGGTCATCGGCTGTTTCCGGCGCGGTCAGCGCCAGGAACCGGCCCGTTTCGATCGCGTCCGCGACGATCTCGCCCACCGGGTCGGCATCGAGAACCGGGAACCGCGGCCCCCGCGGCGGCTTCGGCTCCCCGAAGAAGGTGACGTTCTCGATGATGTTGGTCGCGACCCCGGCCGGGCACAGGCAGGTGACGCCGATGCCGCGCGGGCGCAGGTAGAGGGCCAGCGACTCCGAGAGCCCGACCACCGCGTGCTTCGTCGCCGTGTAAGGGAGGCGGTCGAACCCGTAGGGCAGCAGCCCCGCCGTCGAGGCGGTGTTGACGACGTGCCCCGAGCCCTGCGCGAGCAGCAGCGGCAGGAAGACGAGGTTGCTGCGCACGACGCCGAGCAGGTTGACGTCGATGACCCGCTGCCACGCCTCGAGCGGTATGTCCTCGACCGCGCCGACGGCCAGGATGCCGACGTTGTTCATGACCACGTCGACCCGCCCGAACCGGGCCAGCGCGAGATCGCGGGCGGCCTCCAGGTCGGCGGCGGCGGTGACGTCGCAGCGCGCCGCGACCGCCGCGTCGCCCAGTTCACCGGCGACGGCGGCGGCGCGGCCGGCGTCGACGTCGGTCACGACCACCCGGGTGCCGCGCCGGGCCAGCGAGTGCGCGGCGGCCCGGCCGATGCCGCTGCCCGCCCCGGTGATCACCGCGACCGCGCCGTCGAGTCTGACAGTCATGGCGTCCCCGCTCATCCGTGTGGCCGGCGCGCCCAGCCAGCTGCCGGCGCGGCGGGCTGGTCTACAGGAAGGCCGGCCACACCGCGGCGGCCGGGTCGGTGCGTTCGAGCACGGCGAGCGTCCGCGGTGAGGCGGGTGCCTTGAGGAAGCCGACCATGCCGTCGAGGAGGTCCGTGACCTGCAGGGCGAAGGGCACCACGGGACGGCCGTGCGCATGTGCGCGCTCCCGGTCGGCGGCGGCGTCGACGATGAACGCCATCGCCTGCGCGACACGGCGGGCACGCAGCGGCTCGACGAGGTGGGGCAGGAACCCGCCCAGGCGCTCCTGGAACTCCCGCACCGAGTCGCGGAGCGCCGCCGGCAGGCCCTCGAACACGTCGCTGCGGCCGTACTGCCGCAGCATGTCGACGAAGCACAGGTAGTGGCTGCCGGGCAGCTCGCTGTGCTCCAGCAGGGTGCGCACCTGGCAGTCGAGCAGCGAGCGCAGGTCGTCGGGCCGGTGCTCGGCGATGAGCAGGGTGCGCCGCTCGTGCAGCCAGGGCAGCCTGTACTCGAAGATCGCCTGGACGAGCTGGTCCCGGGAGCCGAAGTGGTACTGCACGGCCGAGTTGTTGCCGTTGCCGGCCGCCGCGCCGATCTGCCGCAGCGAGATCCCGTCCAGGCCGTGCGCGGCGAACAGGCGCTCGGCCGCGCGGACGATCTGCTCCTTCGTCGACGGGGTCACCACCGGCATGCGCCGGATACAAACACCGCGCGGGAGAGCAAGTCAAGCGCCTTACCGGTAAGACGCCCGACTTGCCAACCCGGTGCTCCGGCTACGGCTTGCGGCCGACGCCGCACGACTCCAGCGGCGCGAGCGGCTCGCCGGGCTCGGGGACATGCCGCCAGTACGGCGGGGAGACGATGCCGGGCTCGACGAGCTCGAGGCCGTCGAAGTAGCGGGAGATCTCCGCGACCGAGCGGTAGTGGTATCCGTTCCCGACGGTGGTGACCTGGTTGAGGTCGTCGACGGTGAGGTCCTTGCGGGTCTCCGGCTCGGACGTCCGGTCGTCGGACCCGTCCTCGAGCACCATGAAGCTGCCCGACGGCAGGGCGTCGCGCAGCCGGCTCACGATCGAGTAGGCCTCGTCGAGATCGGGGATCAGACCCATGATCGACATGAGCATCAGGCCGATCGGCTTCGTGAAGTCCAGGGTCTCGGCCGCGAAGTCGAGAATGCGCTCCGGGTTGCGCGCGTCGGAGTCCAGGTAGGTGGTGACACCCTCCGGGGAGCTGGCGAGCAGGGCGCGGGCGTGCGTGAGGACCATCGGGTCGTTGTCGACGTACACGACCCGGCATTCCGGCACGAGGCGCTGGGCCACCTGGTGGGTGTTGTTCTCGACCGGCAGGCCCGTTCCGACGTCGAGGAACTGCCGCACACCCTCCTCGGTGACCAGGTGGGTGATCGCCCGCGCCAGGAACGACCGGGACGCCCGCGCCACGTCGAGGATCTGCGGGAAGACCGCGATGGTGCGGTCGCCGTGCGCGCGGTCGACGGGGAAGTTGTCCTTGCCGCCGAGGTAGTAGTTCCAGACCCGGGCCGAGTGCGGCCTGGTGGTGTCGAACGTCGGGGGCGGGTAGTTGGTCACGGCGCGTGAGCTCCCGTTCGAGGGCCATTTCTGGCGAGGGCCGATGCTGTCTCCGTCGTATCGGCCGAAATCGTAAGACCTGTTAAGGCGGTTCTCGCGACTGGGGCTGGTCACAGCCCCCGACACGCCGCGAGGGCGCGGCCTCCGTCCGGAGAATCCGCGCCCTCGCGATGACCTGCCGCCGCCGGGCGGCTCCTGCCATTCGGCTACTTCAGTGAGATGGACCGGTCGACGAACTCGTCGGTGGCCACATCGGCGGGCTTGAGCCCCGGGGCGGGCGGCGTCCCGGCCGTGGTGAGCGCCGGGGTCAGGCGTCCGATCAGGCTCTGGACCCGGCTGGTGTCGAAGGTCCCGAAGACCCCGTCGGTGCCGTTGGCGACCAGCCCGAGCTCCTGCTGCCTGGTGTTCCCGTCCTCGAGCAGGCCGGTCGACAGCTCGTAGCCGGCGGTGTCCAGCTTCGAGGTGACCTCGATCATCAGGTCGTTGGCCCGCTTCGGGTCGGCCAGGTAGTCGACCATCGCGCGCTGGAACAGCGGCACGAGCGCCGTCAGGCAGTCCTGGCTGGCCGCCAGCTTGTCCTTGCGGACGGCGAGCACGTTCGCGTACGCCGGGTACTCGTCGCCGACGAGGACGTACTTCACCGGCTTCGCCCACTCCTTGACGTCGTGTTCGAGCCGGTACGGCTCGTCGGTGACGAACCCGACCTGGACGATGCCGCCGTCCTCGGCGACGAAACGGCTCACGCTACCGTCGTAGGAGTTGTCGACCTGGGACCGCTGCAGGAGGCCCTCGCCGATCAGGACGTTCATGTACGCCTCGTCGCCGACCAGCACGGTCCTGCCCGACTTGCCGATGTCGGCGACCGACTTGAAGTCGAGCGACGGATCGCCCCAGAAGAACATCAGCGGCGACTTCGCGTAGGGCGCGAGGACCGCGACCGACGGGTGCTCCGCGGAGTTGCGGATCACCTCGTCCAGGTCCAGGTAGCCGAGCAGGATGTCGTCGTCGGTCTCGAACAGCGACGACACCGAGTCGAAGCCGACCGCCGGCCCGCCGGAACGGATCTCGAGGTTCACCCCGGTGGCGCCGAGCGGCCCGGTCACCTTGAAATCACCCGTGTCGATCTTCGGATTCGCGCCGAGGAGCTGGTAGGTGGCGCCGTAGTCGACCTCCGGCCACCAGCTCGTCTGCACGACGACGGTGTCCGGGCAGACCCCCTTGAGCGGGGTGGTGTAGCTCGCCCCGGCGGCCGTCCCGCCGGCACCGCCGGCGGTCGCGGGCTCGTCCTGGGAGTCGCCGCAGGCGACCAGGCCGAAGGCCAGCCCCATGGAACAGACCAGGGCCGCCACCGTACGAAGTCTCGTCACGTGTGCTGCTCTCCTCGGCGCAGGAAGGAAGGGAGGAACGCGGGAAGCGGACCCAGGAGAGGCAAGTCGCCACAGTGACAACCGCATGCCGTATCCGTCACCCCCGATATGGGCGATAGCCTCCCACGTCCGACACGTCTCGGAGCAAGCGCCTCCCGGCTCACGCCTCCAGGAACCGCAGAACCGCCAGGACCCGGCGGTGGTCGGTGTCGGTGGGCGGCAGGTCGAGTTTGACGAAGATGCTGCTCACGTACTTCTCGACCGCGCTGTGACTGACCTTCAGCGCGGTGACGATGCCGTTGTTCGAGCGGCCCTCCGCCATCAGCCGCAGCACCTCCTGCTCGCGCGGCGTCAGCCGCTCCAGTGGGTCCGTGCGGCGCCGGACCATCAGCTGGGCGACCACCTCCGGGTCGAGCGCGGTGCCGCCCGCGGCCACCCGGCGCAGCGAGTCGAGGAAGCTCGGCACCTGGGCGACCCGGTCCTTGAGCAGGTAGCCGACGCCGCTGGTCCGGGTGGACAGCAGGTCGGTGGCGTACCGCTCCTCGACGTACTGGGAGAGCACCAGCACCGCGATCCGCGGGTACTGGCGGCCGATCACCAGCGCGGCCTGGATGCCCTCGTCGGTGTGCGTCGGCGGCATGCGGACGTCGACGACGACCAGCTCCGGCTGGTGCTCGCCCACCGCGGTCAGCAGTTCGTCGGCGTTCCCCACCGCCGCGGCGACCGTGAAGCCGCCGTCGGTGAGCAGCTTCGTCAGGCCGACCCGGATCAGCAGCGAGTCCTCGGCGATCACTACTCGCACGGCAGCTCCACGATGACGGCAGCTCCACGATGATCGATGTCGGCCCGCCGACCGGGCTGACCACGGTCATGGTCCCGTCCACGGCGGCGGCCCGTTGCGCGAGCCCACGCAGCCCGCTGCCACCGGCCGGACCGCCTGCCAGCGGGCCGTTTCCGGTCAGACGACCCGGCGCCGGGTCGTCTGCCGGCGGGCTGGCCGCACCGCCCCGGCCGTCGTCGCTGACGACGACCCGCAGCCGCTCGCCCACCCGCTCGACGACGACCCCGGCGCGGCTGGCCGCGGCGTGCCGGACCACGTTCGTCAGCGCCTCGGAGACCACGAAGTAGGCGATCGCCTCGATGCTCGGCGCGCACCGCCGGGGCAGGTCCACCCGCAGCTCTACCGGCAGCGGCGCCCGGGCGACTATCCCGGACAGGGCCGCGTCCAGGCCACGGTCGTTGAGCACCGCCGGGTGCAGGCCGCGCACGAACTCGCGCAGCTCAACGAGGGTCTCCGTGGCCTCGTCGTGGGCCTGCTCGATGGCGAGACGGGCCGCCTCGGGCGCGTCGGCGAGCGCCGCCCGGGCCATGCCCAGGTTCATCGCCAGCGACAGCAGGCGCTGCTGGGTGCCGTCGTGGAGATCGCGTTCGATGCGGCGCCGCTCGGCGTCGGTCGCGGCGACGATCTCGGCGCGGCTGCGCGCCAGCGCCTCGACCTGCCGGGCCAGCGTCTCCGCCCGGGTCGGCCCCAGCAGGCGGCGGGCCGCCCGCTCGTCGGCCCGGGCCACCGTGCAGGCCACCCGCGGCGCGGCCAGCAGCCAGCCGAGCGCCACCGCGATCCCGCCGGCGACCCCGGTGACCAGCGTCGACAGGTGGTAGCCGAGCTGGCGAGCGCTCCGGGCGGCGAGGCGTCCCCCCGACCGCGACGGCCGTGCGCCGCTCGACGGCCGTGCACCGCGCGCCGGCCGGCGTCCCGGAGCCTCGATGTCGACGTCCAGGAAGGTCGCGAAGCGGGCGCGCTGCATGCCGGCGAGCCCGCGCACCGCCGCCAGCGCGGCGAGCGGCCCGGCGGGGACGGCGACGACGTAGCCGACCGCGAGCAGCCAGTGCCCGGTCGGGCCCTCGACCAGGCTGTAGACCGCGGCCAGCCAGAGCACGGCGATGAGGCCGAGGACGGCCCAGGTCACGAGCCCGGCCAGCAGGCCGGCCAGGGTGTGCGCGGTGGCCCGGCCGGTGCCCGCGGCCCGCTGCGGCCAGCGGCGCGGCCGGCCCGGCACGACCTGTACAGATGTCACGGCATCGGCAGGTGTCACGGCATCCGTGGGTGTCACGGCGTCAACGGTAGGCAGCGGCCGTTCCGGGAGCCATGAGGTGCACCTGCCCGCGGGAGTGCGGAAAACCGCAGTCCCGACCGGCTGGCCGCCGCAGCGACGGGGCTGTCCGCCGCTGCGAGCGTCATCGTCACCGCACCGGGAGCACGCAGCACGGGAGGACAACAGCGGATGATCGAGGCACGCGGTCTCACCAAGAGATACGGGGAGAAGGTCGCCGTCGACGACCTGACCTTCACCGTCCGGCCGGGGATCGTCACCGGCTTCCTCGGGCCGAACGGCGCCGGCAAGTCGACGACCATGCGGATGATCCTCGGGCTCGACACCCCGAGCGGCGGGTCGGTCACCGTCAACGGCCGGCCGTACCGGGAACACACCGCGCCGCTGCGCGAGGCGGGCGCGTTGCTGGAGGCCCGGTCGGTCCACCCGGGCCGCGCCGCGCGCCTGCACCTGCTCGCCCTCGCCCGGAGCAACGGCATCCGCCGGTCCCGGGTCGACGACGTGATCGACGCGGTCGGGCTGCGCGAGGTCGCCTCCCGCTGGGCCGGCGGGTTCTCCCTCGGCATGTCGCAGCGGCTGGGCATCGCGACGGCGCTGCTCGGCGACCCCCGCACCGTCATCCTCGACGAGCCGCTGAACGGCCTGGACACCGAGGGCATCCGCTGGCTGCGCTCGCTGCTGCGGGAGCTGGCCGTCGAGGGCCGGACCGTCTTCGTCTCCTCGCACCTGATGAACGAGATGGCGCTGACCGCGCAGCACCTGGTGGTCATCGGCCGGGGCCGGCTGATCGCCGACACCACCGTGGCCGAGTTCGTCGGTGCCGCGGCCCGCGGCGGCGTGCTGGTGCGCTGCACCGCTCCCGACGAGCTGGCCCGCCGGCTCCGTTCACCCGAGGTGCGGGTCGAGACCGCGCCGGCGGTATCCGGCGCTGGTGCCGGACCCGGGGCCGGGGCCGGGACTGTGGCCGGGCCGGCGTCCGGCGGACTTCTCGTGACGGGGCTGAGCACCGACCAGGTGGGCATGGCCGCGGCGGCCGCCGGGATCACCGTCCTGGAGCTCACCGCCCGGCAGGCCTCCCTCGAAGAGGCGTTCATGCGTGTCACCCACGACGCGGTCGCCTTCCGCCCGACCACGATGACCGACCGTCCGACCTCGATGACCGGAGGACAGCGATGAACCCGACGACACCGGCCCCGCGCGCGCCGCTCACCTCGACGGCCACCCTGGCCGGTCACGTCCCGACGAACGCCCTGGACGGCTCCGCCCCGTCGCCGTCGGCGGTGACGCTGCCGGCGTACCACGACGAACAGCGGGTCACCTGGCCGCGGGTGGTCGCCTCGGAGTGGACGAAGCTGCGCTCGCTGCCGTCCACGCTCTGGTCGCTGCTTGCGGCCGTCGCGCTGGTCGTGGGGTTCGGCGTCGTCTACTCGATGGTCCGGGTGGCCCGGCCGCCGGTGGGGGCGGCGGACCTCGCCGGGTTCGACCCCACCAGCGTGAGCCTCGCCGGCGTGCAGCTGGCACAGCTGGCGATCGGCGTGCTCGGCGCGTTGATGATCACCGGCGAGTACGGCACCGGTTCGATCCGCGCCACGTTCGCCGCGGTCCCGCGCCGGACGCCGGTGCTGTGGGCCAAGGCCGTGGCGGTCGCGGTGGCCACCCTGGTGACGTGCGTCCCGGCAGCGATCGTCGCGTTCGTCGCCGGCCAGTCGATCTGTCCGCCGAGCATCTCGACGTCGGTTTCGGCGAGCCGGGCGTCGCCCGCGCGATGGTCGGCTCAGGGCTGTACCTGGCGGCGATCGGCCTGCTGGGGCTGGGCCTCGGCGCGCTGGTGCGCAACAGCGCCGGCGCGGTCGCCGCCCTGTTCGGGACGCTGTTCGCGCTGCAGATCGTCGTCGGTCTCCTGCCGGAGGACACCGCGGACTCGGTGAACCGGTACCTGCCGGTCCCGGCCGGGTCCGCGCTCACCCTCGCCCGGCCGGACACGCTGTCGCTCGCCCCCTGGGCCGGCTTCGGTCTGCTGTGCGGCTACGTGGCCGTCCTGCTGGCCCTCGCCGCCCGCCGGCTGCGCCGCCGCGACACCTAGGATTCGGACGAGGCCCTGCGATCAGGGGGAAATCCCCACGAACGGGCGTCGCGACAGGATCTCGACGGAAAGGTTCCTAGGTGCCAGACGGGGACGACGGCGGACTCACAGCGCCGGGGCGGCCGGGGGTGGCCGGCCTGGAACGGCCGGGCGTGGCCGGCCCGGCGGCCCGGCCGCGGGGACGGGCGCGGGCGGGCGGTCTCGCCGCCCGGGCCGCACGGACGGTGCTGCCGCCGTTCGCGGTGTTCGCGGCCGTGATCGGCGTCTGGTACGCCGTCACCTACTGGTTCCTCGCCCCCCGCCGCCGGTTCCTGCTCCCCCCGCCGCACGAGGTCGTGTCCGAGGGTTTCCTGGACCGCCGCACCGCCGACGAGATCCTCACCGCGCTCGGCGGGACGGCGCAGGTCGCGCTCACCGGCCTCGCGATCGCCGCGGGCATCGGAATCCTCTCGGCGATTCTCATGTCACAGGCCCGCTGGATCGAGAACTCGTTCTACCCCTGGGCGATCCTTCTGCAGACGATCCCGATCCTGGCCATCGTCCCGCTGATCGGGTTCTGGCTCGGCTACGGATTCTGGTCTCGGACGGTGGTCTGCGTCGTGATCTCGATGTTCCCGATGATCACCAACACGCTGTTCGGCATCCAGTCCGTCGACGCCGGCCATCACGACCTGTTCACGCTGCGCCGGGTCGGGCGGTGGCGCCGGCTGCTCCGCCTCGAGCTCCCGAGCGCGCTGCCCGCGATCTTCGTCGGCCTGCGCATCTCGGCCGGCCTCGCGGTGATCGGCGCGATCGTCGGCGACTTCTTCTTCCGCCGCGGCGACGTCGGGATCGGCGCGCTCATCGACAACTACACCCGCGACCTGTCCTCCGGCCCGCTGTTCGCCGCGATCATCGTCTCGGCGCTGTTCGGCCTGGTGGTGTTCTGGTTCTTCGGCCTGGCCGCCCGTCTGGTCGTCGGCCCGTGGCACGACTCCGCCCACGGCTAACGCTGCACGCCCGGTGCGGCCGGTGCGGCCGGTAGGCCCGGAGCGGGCGTCGGGCCAGGATCCGCGGCCTCCAACCAGTACCGCCGGCGCTGGAAGGCATAGGTGGGCAGGTCGACCCGCCGGGCGCCGGTGCCCGCGAAGAACGCCCGCCAGTCGACGGCCTGCCCCCACTCGTACAGCGTGGCGGACGCCTCGGTGACAGCGCGGATCTCGGCGCGACCGGGCGGCAGCAGCACCCACGACTTCGCGCCGCGCGGGATGTCGACGCCGGCCTCGTCGCGACCCACGACCAGCACGTTCGCGGTGCCCGGGGGAACGCGGCACCCGGGCGACGCGCTGCGGGCACCCGCCGCCAGCAGTGCCCGCAGGTCGTCCAGCGACAGCGCGCCCCGCACGTACGCGGCCGCGGCCTCGCCCGCACCGTGCCCGACGACGGCGTCGGGCCGCACACCCCAGGACTCCAACAGCCGGCACAGCGCCACCTGTAGCGCCACCTGTGGCGCCGTCTGAAGAGCCGCCCCCGTGAGAGCCCCGCGGAGGGTCGCCCACTCCGCGCCGAAGGCCGGGAACGCGTCCGCCAGCGCGCGGCCGGCGCCGAGCCCCCACCCGCCCCCGCCGGGCAGCACGAGCACCAGCCCGGCTCCGGCGCGGCCGTCCAGGGCGGCGTCAGTGCTCTCCGGCGGGCCGGCGGCCAGAACGGTCAGGCCGCGCAGGAACTCCGCGCGGTCGTCGGCGACCAGCACCGCCCGGTGCGCGAAGGCGCTGCGGCCGGTCGCGAGCGAGAACCCGACGTCGGCCGGGAGGAGATCGGCCCGCTCGGTCACCAGGTCGAGCAGGCGCCGGGCCTGGGCCCGCAGCGCGGGCGCGGACCGGGCCGACAGCGGCCACGGCACCACCAGCCGGTCCACCGCGCGACCGGCCGTCCCATCCCCGGCTGCCGCGTCGGCGGGCAGCGGCTGATCCTGCTCGAGGATCACGTGCGCCAGTGTGCCGTTGGCGCCGAACGAGGAGACCCCCACCCGGCGGGGCCGGCCGGCGGTGTCCGGCCAGGGCACCGCTTCGGTCAGCAGCGCCACCGCGCCCTCGGACCAGTCCGCGTGCGGGGTCGGGGCGTCGACGTGCACGGTGCGCGGCAGGACGCCGTGCCGCATGGCCATCGCCATCTTGATGACGGCACCGGCGCCGCCGGCGGCCTGGGTGTGGCCCAGGTTCGACTTCAACGACCCCAGCCACAGCGGCCGGCCGGCGGGCCGTCCGCGCCCGTAGGTGGCCAGCAGGGCCGCCAGCTCGATCGGGTCGCCGACCGGGGTTCCCGTGCCATGGCCCTCGACCGCGTCGACGTCCGCCGCAGCGAGGCCGGCGTCAGCCAGCGCCCGGCCGATCAGCCGCTCCTGCGAGGCGCTGCTGGGCGCGGTGAAGCCGTTGGTCGCGCCGCTCTGCTCGACGGCGCTGCCGCGCACCACCGCCAGCACCGGATGGCCGTTGCGCCGGGCGTCGCCGAGCCGTTCCACCAGCAGCACACCCACCCCCTCGGAGATGCCGGTGCCGTCAGCCGCAGCGGCGAAGGACTTGCAGCGGCTGTCCGGGGCCAGGCCCTGCCCGTGCCGGGTCGTCTCCTCCCACAGCTCGGGGGTGGCCAGCACCGAAACCCCGCCGACCAGGGCGAGCGAGCACTCGCCGCGCCGCAGGGCCTGACCGGCCAGATGCAGGCCGACCAGCGAGGACGCGCACGCGGCGTCCAGCGTCACACACGGCCCCTCGAGACCGAGCGTGTAGGAGACCCGCCCGGACGCGATGCTGCCCGCGCTGCCGAAGTAGGCGTAGCCGTCAATGCCCGGGGGCGGTGGGCGCAGCCGGTACCCGTAGTCGTGGAAGATCACACCGAAGTACACGCCGGTGCGGCTGCCCCGCGCCGACCGCGGGTCTATCCCGGCGTGCTCGAAGGCCTCCCACGAGGTCTCCAGCAGCAGCCGCTGCTGCGGGTCGGTGGCCAGCGCCTCGTTCTCCGACATCCCGAAGAACTCCGGGTCGAAGTCGGCCGCGTCGTGCAGGAACCCGCCCCCGAAGCAGGTGAGGGCCGAGGTGTCCCAGCCCCGGTCGGTCGGGAACGGGGTGATGGCGTCGCCGCCGCCGGCGACGAACCGCCACAGCTCGTCGGGTGAGCGCACCCCGCCCGGGAAACGGCAGGCCATCCCGATGACCGCGATCGGCTCACCGGCCTGCGCGATCAGCCCCCGCAGCCGCTCGTTCTCCTTCATCGCCGCGCGCAGCGCCTCGACGAGGCGGTCGGGGGGGACAGTCACCAGGGCCTCCGGCGGTCCGTGTCGGGCTCGGGCTCGGGCTCGGGGTCGGGGTCGGGGTCGGGGTCGGGGCGGTGGTCAGGTGCCCTCGCCGAGGGCCAGCCGGACCAGTGTCTCGGCGTCCATCTCGTCGAACGCGCTGGCCGGCTCGCCGCCGCCGGGCGCGGCCGGCGGTTCCGGGTCGGGCGGGCCCGCGGGCGCAGACGCGGACGCAGGCGCGGGCGCAGGCGCGGCGGCGGGTGGACCCGCGGCGGCCGGAGCCACCTCCGGGAACAGCTGGTCGCGGAGGTGGCCGGCGATGGCCTCGGGTGTCGGGAAGTCGAAGACGAGCATCGGCCGCAGGCGCAACCCGGTCGCCGCGGTCAGCCGGTTGCGGAACTGCACCGAGGCGAGCGAGTCGAAACCGAGCTCCCGGAACGGCCGGTCCGGTGCCACCTCCGCCGCGGACATGTGCCCCAGCGCCGCGGCGGCGGTGGCGCACACGACGTCGAGCAGGGCCCGGTCCCGTTCCGGGCCGCTGGCCCCCGCCAGCCGCCGCGCCAGCGTCTCGACCGGATCATCGGCCGCGCCGTCGACCGACCGCCGGGCCGGGTGGCGGACCAGGCCGCGCAGCAGCGGCGGGACGGCCCCCGCCCGCGGTGCCCGCGGGTCGAGCCGCATGGGCAGCAGCACGGGGCGGTCCGCGGTGAGCGCGGCGTCGAACAGCGCCATGCCGGCCGCGGCGGAGATCGGCCGCAGCCCGTTGGCGGCCATCCGCTGGTCGAGCGCGGCGGCGTCGAGGTGCCCGGCCAGGGCGCTGCGCGGGGCCCAGTACCCCCAGCCGAGGGCGAGCGCGGGCAGGCCGGCTGCCCGCCGGTGGTGCGCCAGGGCGTCGAGGAAGGTGTTGGCGGCCGCGTAGTTCGCCTGCCCCGCGCTGCCGAACGCGGCCGCGGACGAGGAGAACAGAACGAAGGCGGCCAGGTCGTCGCCCCGGGTGAGCTCGTGCAGGTGCAGGGCGGCGTCCATCTTGGGTCGCAGCACGGTGTCGAGGCGTTCCGGGGTCATCGCGGAGAACACCCCGTCGTCGAGGGTGCCGGCGGCGTGCACGACCGCCGTCAGGGGATGCGCCGCGGGGATCGCGGCGAGCACGCCGGTCAGCGCGGCGCGGTCTGCGACGTCGCAGGCCGCCACCGTCACCCGCGCGCCCAGGGCGGTCAGATCGTCGGTCAGCTCCGCGACGCCGGGCGAACCGGCTCCGCCGCGGCTGACCAGCAGCAGGTTGCGGATCCCGTAGCCGGTGACCAGGTGCCGGGCGACCAGCCCGCCCAGCGTGCCGGTGCCACCGGTGATCAGCACCGTCCCGTCCGGCCGCCACCGTGCCCGGCCGGCGTCGACACCGGCGCCGGCGACCGGCGCGCGGACCAGGCGTTGTCCCAGGACGGCGCCCTCGCGCAGGGCGACCCGCGGCTCGCCGCAGGCGACCGCGGCCGGCAGGGCCCGCTCCGACGCCGGCGTCCCGTCGACGTCCACGAGCAGGAACCGGTCCGGGTTCTCCGCCGCCGCCGAGCCGAGCAGGCCCCACACCGCGGCGTCGGCGAGACCGGTGACGTCGTCGTGCGCGCCGACCGCCACCGCCCCCCGGGTGACCACGACCAGCCGGGCGGCGGCGAACCGGTCGTCACGCAGCCATTCCTGCGCCAGGGCGAGCACCGAGCGCAGGGCGGTTCGCGCGGCCGCCGCGAGATCCGGGCCGGCCGCGGCCGAGTCGCTGGTCACCAGCACGACCTCGGGGATGGCCGGCAGGGCCGCGGCCGCCGCCAGGTCCGGGCAGGCCGGGGCGTGGACGCCGGCCAGCGCGAGGGCCGTGCGCAGCCCGAGCGGGTCCGGCCCGAGCACCGCCCAGCCCGGCGCGCCGGCACCCGAGGCCCGTGCGGGGGCCACCGGCACCCAGTCGAGGGCGAACATCGCGTCCGCCGCCGAGGCGCGCAGCGCACGCAGCCGGGCGGCGGCCAGCGGCCGGAGGCCGGTCGAGCCGTAGGCCGCGACCGCCGCGCCGGTGTGGTCGGCCAGCTCCACCGAGACCGCGCCGGCGCCCGCCGGGCCGACACGCACCCGCACCGCCCGCGCGCCGGTGGCGTACAGCCGCACGCCCCGGTAGCCGCCGTCGACCGCCACCACCGGCTCCGACACCGCGGGCGGCTCCACGCCGAGCACCGCGGGCGGCTCCGCGGGCGGCTCGGCGCCGGCTGCCGGGAGCCGTCCCCACAGGGCCAGGTGGCCGGCCGCCTCGAGCAGCACCGGGTGCAGGCCGAACCCGGCCACCTCGTGCTCGCCGTCCAGGACGGCCTCGGCGAACAGCTCCGTCCCCGCCTGCCAGGCCCTGGTCAGCCGCGGGCCGTCCGGCCCGTGGCCGTGACCGGCGGCGAGCAGCTCGCCGTACAGCCGGTCGACGTCCACCGGAACCGCGCCGGGCGGCGGCCACGCCCGCGGGTCGGGTACGGACGCGGCCGGGTCGGCGGTGCCCGCCAGCGTCGCGGTGGCGTGCGCGGTCCAGGGCGCGTCCGCCGGGGCCCCGTCGGGACGGGCATGCACCGTCAGCGCGCGGTTCCCGGTGCCGTCCGGTGCTCCGGCGTGCAGCTGGAGCCGGAGCGCCCCACTCTCCGGCAGCACCAGCGGCCCGGTCAGGGCCAGGTCGGTCACCTCCGGGCAGCCGACCTCGTCGCCCGCTTGGATGGCCAGCTCCAGCAGCACCCCGTCCGGCACGACCGGGACGCCGGCCACGGTCCGGCCGGCCAGCCACGGCTGCGCGGCCGGGCTGATCCGGGCCGTCAGCAGCAGGCCCCCGTCGGCCATCGGGACGGCGGCGGTGACCAGCGGATGAGCCGGGCCGTCGCGGCCCGGCGCGGCGACGGCGTCGGCCGGGCGGGCCGGTGCCGGCCGTGGCCAGAACCGCCGGCGCTGGAAGGCGTAGGTGGGCAGGTCGGCCGGGTGGGCGCCGGTGCCCGCGAACGCCTCCCGCCAGTCGACGCCGACCCCGTGGACGTGCACCTCGGCCAGCGCGGCCAGCAGGCGGTCGGCACCCCCGCGGCCACGCTGGAGCGTGCTGACGACCACGGCGTCCCGGCCGGCGTCGTGCGCCGTCTCGGCCAGCCCGAATCCCACCACCGGATGCGGGCTGACCTCGACGAAGGTGTCGAATCCGGCGGCCAGCAGCGCCCGCGCGGCGCCGTCGAGCAGGACCGGTTCCCGGGTGTTGGAGTACCAGTACTCGGCGTCCAGCGCCACGGCGTCCAGCGGCCCCCCGGTCACCGTCGAGTAGACCGGGATCCGGGCGGGGGCGGGAGCCAGTGGGCGCAGGATCTCCATCAGCTCGGGACGGATGCCGTCCACCTGCGCGCAGTGCGTCGCGACCGACGCCGCGACCAGCCGGGCGCGGACACCCTCGGCGGTGAGCTCGGCGACCAGGTCGTCCAGTGCGCCGGTCTCGCCGGCGACGGTGACCTGCCGCGGCCCGTTGATCCCGCCGACGGCGAGCCGGCCACCGAAGCGGTCGAGCCGGGCGGCGACGTCCGCGGGCGGCAGCCCGACCGACGCCAGCGCGCCCCGGCCGAGCAGGCGGGTGGCCAGCAGCCTGCTGCGCAGCGCGATGATCCGGGCCGCGTCGGCCAGGGAGAGAGCACCGGCGACGTGCGCGGCGGCGACCTCCCCCTGGCTGGTGCCGACCACCGCGGCCGGCGTCACCCCGTGGGCGCGCCAGGCCGCGGCCAGCGACACCATCATCGACATCAGCGCGGGCTGGATCACCTCGATGGCCTCCAGCGGCGGCGCGTCACCGGCCCCGCGGATCACGTCCAGCAGGGACCAGTCGAGGTAGGGCTCGAACGCCGCGGCGCACTCGGTCATCCGCTCGCGGAACGGCGGGCACGACTCCAGCAGCTCCCGGCCCATGCCGGACCACTGTGATCCCTGCCCGGGGAAGACGAACACCACGCGCGGGTCGGGAACGGCCACGCCGCGCACGACGAGGCCGCCCGGCCGGCCGACGCCCGCGGGGGCCATGCCGTCGACGGGGGCCGTCCCGGCAGCGGGGGCGGTCCCGTCGGCGGGATCCTGGTCGCCGGCGAGCTCCACGAGGCCGGCCCGCAGCTCGTCGCGGTCGGCGCCGACCACGACCGCCCGGTGGTCGAAGGCGGCCCGGGTCGCCGCGGTGGCCAGCGCGACATCCGCGGCGGCCGGGCCGGGACGGTCGTCGAGGTGGGCGGCCAGCCGGCGGGCCTGGGCGCGCAGCCCCTCCGTGGTGCGCGCCGACACCAGCAGCGGCACCGGCCGCGGCGACGACGCCGGTGACGACGCCGGCCCGACCCGCGGCTCCTCGGTGGCGGGGGCCTCGCGGAGGATCACGTGCGCGTTCGTGCCGCTGATGCCGAACGCGGAGACCGCGGCCCGCCGCGGCCCACTCTCGCCGGCCCGCTCCCGCCCCGCCGGGGCGCCGTCCGGGAGCGGGCGGGCCGGCCACGCGACCTCCTCGGTCAGCAGCCGGACGCCGGACCCGTCCCAGTCGACCTGCGGGGTGGGCTCGTCGGCGTGCAGGGTGCGCGGCAGCACCCCGTGCCGTATGGCCAGCACCATCTTGATCACACCGGCCACGCCGGCCGCCGCCTGGGTGTGCCCGATGTTGGACTTCAGCGACCCCAGCCACAGCGGCCGACCGGCCGGCCGGTCGCGGCCGTACGCGGCGATGAGGGCCTGCGCCTCGATGGGGTCGCCGAGCTTCGTCCCGGTGCCGTGCGCCTCCACCGCGTCCACCTCGGACGGCGACAGCCCGGCGACGGCGAGCGCCTGGCGGATCACCCGCTGCTGCGCCGGGCCGTTCGGCGCGCTCAGCCCGTTCGACGCGCCGTCCGAGTTGACCGCCGTGCCCTCGACGACGGCGAGCACCGGACGGCCCGCCCGGCGGGCGTCGGAGAGCCGTTCGAGAACCAGCAGGCCGACGCCCTCCGAGAGGCCGGTGCCGTCGCCGCCCGCGCCGAAGGCCCGGCAGCGGCCGTCCGGTGACAGCGCGCGCTGGCGGCTGAACTCGACGTACATCAGCGGGGAGGACATCACGACCGCGCCGCCGGCCAGCGCCAGCGAGCACTCCCCCCGCCGCAGCGCCTGGACGGCATGGTGCAGGGCCACCAGCGACGACGAGCAGGCCGTGTCGACGGTCACCGCCGGCCCCTGCAACCCCAGGGTGTAGGAGATGCGCCCGGACATGACGCTCGCCGCGTTGCCGATGCCGATGTAGCCCTCCGTCTCCGCCCCGGCGGCCAGCGCGCGCGGGCCGTAGTCCTGGACGTTCGTGCCGACGAACACCCCGCCCGGGGTGCCGCGCAGCGTCGACGGGTCGATGCCCGCGCGTTCCACCGCCTCCCACGACAGCTCCAGCAGCAGCCGCTGCTGGGGGTCCATCGCCAGGGCCTCGCGGGGGTTGATGCCGAAGAACTCGGCGTCGAAGTCGGCGACCCCGGCCAGGAAGCCGCCGTGGCGCACATAGGAGGTGCCGGACCGCTCCGGGTCGGGATCGTGCAGGGCGTCGAGATCCCAGCCCCGGTCGGCCGGGAACCCGCCGATCGCGTCCCGGCCCTCGGCCAGCAGCCGCCACAGGTCCTCCGGGGAGTCGACGCCACCGGGCAGCCGGCAGGCCATGGCCACGATCGCCACCGGCTCGGCGTCCAGCAGGTCGTGCTCACCGCCGTGCCCGCTCCGGTCGCGGGACGCCACAGCGCCCGGGACGCCGGCGGCGGGCGCGTCGTCCGCGTCGCCGCCGGTGATCTCCACCCGCAGGAACTCCGCCAGCGCCAACGGGGTCGGGTAGTCGAACACCAGCGTGGACGGCAGCCGCAGGCCGAGCGCCGCGCCGAGCCCGTTACGCAGGTCGACGGAGGTCAGCGAGTCGAAGCCGAGGTCACGGAAGGCCCGGTGCGCTTCCACGGCGGTGGCGTCGGAGTGCCCCAGCACGGCCGCTGCCCGGGTGCGGACCGTCTCGACCAGGGCCCGGTCCCGCTCGGCCGGAGGCAGCGCGGCGAGTCTCCGGGCCAGCGGCGAGCCGGTTCCGGACGCGGCCGGGGAGGCGTCGCCGTCCGCGACGCCGGACGGCCGGGCCTCACCAGCAGCCTCGGCGTCCTCTGCGAGCGTGTCGAACAGCGGGCGGCGGCCCGCCGAGGTGAAGACCGGGATGAACCGCGTCCAGTCGATCTCCGCCACGACGGTGTGGGTCTCGTCGTGGTCCAGCACCTGCCGCAGGGCCTCGAGGGCGCGGTCCGGCTCGAGGTAGCCGAGCCCCCGTGCCCGCTGCCGCCGCACGCCGGGGTCCTCGGCTGCCGCGGCGCCGGCGCTGCCGCTCTCCGCCAGCGGGCGCCACAGCCCCCAGGCGATCGAGGTGGCCGGCAGGCCGCGGGCACGCCGCCGCACGGCCAGGGCGTCCAGGTGGGCGTTGGCCGCGGCGTAGGCGGCGTGGTCGGCGCCGCCCCACACGCCGACGACCGACGAGAAGAGCACGAACGCGTCGAGGTCGTCGGTGGGGAACAGCTCGTCGAGCCAGTCGGCCGCGGTGGCCTTGGCGGCGATCGCGCCGGCCAGGTCGGTGACCGAGGTGTCGGCCAGCGGGCGCAGCCCGAGCAGCGCGGCGGTGTGCACGACGGCGCGGATCCCCTCGCCGTCGGTGGCCTGCCCGCGGACGACCGCGGCCAACGCCTCCCGGTCCGCGAGGTCACAGGTGGCCACGGTCAGCCGGACGTCCCCGGTGAACGCGCCGTGGCGCAGCGCCGCGATGTCGGGATCGTCCGCGCGGTGCGATCCGGCGAGCACGACATGCCCGGCTCCCCGCTCGGCCAGCCATCCGGCCAGGTGGGGGCCGAGCGGTCCGGTGCTGGTGACCAGCACGGTTCCGCGGGGCCGCCAGCGCCGGGCGGGTTCGACCCCGCCGAGCGGCGCGCGCAGCAGCCGACGGGCGAAGGCCGTGCCCGCCCGGATCGCGACCTGGTCCTCGTCGGTCGCGCCACGCAGAACCGCTGCCAGCCGGCGCCGGGCGGACCCGTCCAGCGTGTCGGGCAGGTCGACGAGGCCGCCCCAGCGGGACGGGTGCTCCAGCGCGGCCACCCGCCCCAGCCCCCAGGTCTGCGCCTGCGCCGGGTCGGTCACCGGGTCACCGCCGCCGACGGACACGGCACCGCGGGTGAGGCACCACAGCGGCGCGCCGATCCCCGCGTCGCCCAGGGCCTGGACGAGTAGCAGGGTGGCTGTGGCACCAACCGTGCCCACGGCGCCGTCAGCGCCGTCAGCGCCGTCAGCGCGCGGGGGCCCGTCGGGGTGTGCCGTGCCGGTCAGCGCGAGCAGCGACAGCACGCCCCGCGGGTCGCTCTCCCCGGCGCCGGTCACGGCTCGCAGGCGCCCGGAGAGGCCCTCCCGGGTGAGCTCGGCGGGGCCGACCGGGACGCTGACGATCTCCGCGCCGTCCTCGGCCAGGGCGCGCACGGCGTCGGCAGCGAGCGGCGGTACGCCATCGGCGGCCGGGTACGGCGTGACCACCAGCCATCGGCCGGTAGCGGCGGCCGGGGCGGCCCGCGGCGGCTCCGGACCGAGCGGATGCCAACCGACGCGGTACCGCAGCCCGTCAAGATCCGTCCAACCGGCCGCGCCACCGCCGGATGCGGCACCGCCGGCCGGGCGGCCGTCACCCAGCAGCCAGTAGCGCTGGTTCTGGAA
>NZ_SJXI01000172.1:0-10341 GCF_004337455.1 Parafrankia sp. BMG5.11
AAACTACGCTTCACGGCATTGAGACCGGATGACGGCCCGCACGCGCGGAACCTTCCGTTTCCCCGGGACGAGACTCGCGGCCATCGGCTCCTTGCCGGCCGATTCGGCATCTCTCCGGCGACGCGGTCATCGCCTCAGGAAACCCGAGTCACGATCGCACGAGGAGTCCCTGCTGAAAGGGGTAACGACAGGGACTCCCCGCGGCCGGTTGATCGTGATTTAACTCGGATGATCTGGGGGAGGGTGTGAGTCTCCAAGGAACTGCGTGTGGTGAGGTGGGGCCCGAAACGCCGAGCCTTCCGTTACCGTCGGGTCCTGCACCGCTGAGCACGCTCAGATCATCGTCTCCGATTGTCGACGGGAAGAGGAACGCCCCATGTCCACCAGGACGCACATAACGCTGAACAACGGGGTCGAGATGCCCGCGCTCGGTCTCGGTGTCTTCCAGACCCCGCCGGAGGAGACCCGGTCGGCTGTTGAGGCGGCACTGTCGGCCGGTTACCGGCACATCGACACCGCGGCGGCCTACGGCAACGAGCGGCAGGTCGGCGAGGCCGTCCTCAAGTCCGGCGTCGACCGGACCGACGTCTTTCTGGAGACCAAGATCTGGATCAGCGACTACGGCTACGACCAGACCCTGCACGGCTTCGAGAAGAGCGCGCGCAAGCTCGGCGTCGACCAGATCGACCTGCTCATCCTGCATCAGGCGCTGCCGTCGGAGTTCGACAGGACCCTGGAGGCCTACTGCGCCCTGGAGACGCTGCTCGCCGACGGGAAGGTCCGCGCGATCGGGGTCAGCAACTTCATGGTCGAGCATCTCACCGCTCTGCTGGAGCGGGTGAGTGTCGTCCCCGCGGTGAACCAGATCGAGGTGCACCCCTACTTCACCCAGCGCGAGGTGCAGGCGATCGACACCAAGCACGGCATCCTCACCCAGGCATGGTCACCGATCGGTGGAATCACGTTCTATCGTCCCGGTAGCCATGGCAGCACCCTGCAGGACCCGGTGATCGGTGAGATCGCACGGGCGCATGGCAGGACGCCGGCGCAGGTGATGCTGCGCTGGCACCTGCAGCAGGGCCGGTCGGCGATCCCGAAGTCGACGCGACCGGAGCGGATCGCGGAGAACCTCGACGTGTTCGACTTCGAGCTGACCGACAAGCAGCTCGCCGCGATCGACGGCCTTGACGCCGGCCGGCGCGGCGGCCCGGAGCCCAGCGACATCACTCTTGCGACCTTCAGTAAAGCGATCCCCGAAGCCTGATTACCCCACTTCATCCTGTGAGGCCCCAGAACTCGGATCGAAAATCACAGGAGGTTGACGCGTCGCAGCCATGCGTCGACGTCGGCGCCGGCTTGCGCGACTTCTTCGCCGCGTACCGCCAGGCCCGCCCCGATGGTTGCGCCGGGACATGAGGCGGCGTAGTCGCCTTCTGTGGTTCCCAGTCCACTCATGGCATAGGTCGTGACCGGAAGCACGGTCTTGCCGCTGAAGTCCAGGCTCCCCGTGAACGTCGACATGATCATCGGCGCTCTGACATTCCAGATCGGGCTTCCCAGCAGAATCGTGTCGTACCGCTCGATCGAGCGCAGGGGGTTGGCGATGGCCGGGCGTGCGTCGGCGTTCTGTTCACGGACATTTCGCCCGACAGTCTGCTCGTAGTCGTCCGGGTATGGGTCGGCCGGCTCGATGCGGTGAACGTCGCACCGGACCCGCGTGCTGATCATGCCAGCCAGCGCCTCGGTGTTTCCGACGTCAAGGTGATTACGCCCGCCGTAGTAGTAGTTCTCGCCCGCCCGGGAGAAGTAGGCCAGCAGAACGGACTGCTCCGCCGGGGCCGGCGTCGCGGGCCGTGCCGAGGGTGAGGACGCTGGCCGACCTGGCGAGGGCGCGGAACATCCGCTGACGGGGACACCGGCCAGCACCGTCGCTCCTGCGCCGAGCGCGCCACGCAGGAGCGACCGGCGCCCGAGCACGGCCGGCCTCTGGCTACCAATGTCCGTCCTCATCGGCCGGTGCTCGGCGCGCGGCTGCGCGAGCCATGCCGTTTCGTGTACTGAGCCCCACCCGTGCTCGACAGGCCCAGGCCCAGGCTCGGCGCCGCGGCCCTCCTCGTGCTCCATGAGGCTCCCTAACGTTGCGGATGGACGATGCCGCGGGTCAGCGCCCGGGCGGCGTCCGACACAGAACTGCCCGGGTCAGCCGATCGAAACCGCCCGCCGGACGCGGCTGGGAGTCCCGGTCGTGAGGGGTCCCGGCAGTACCTCCCACCACCGGTGGGCGTCGCCGTACCGTCGGGCCCATGGACAACCGCGCCGAGGTTCGCGACTTCCTCGTCGGCCGGCGCGCCCGGATCAGCCCCGAACAGGCCGGACTGGCCACTTTCGGTGACACCCGTCGGGTTCCCGGCCTCCGTCGCGGTGAGGTCGCCCACCTCGCCGGCGTGAGCGTGGAGTACTACACCCGCCTTGAGCGCGGAAACCTCGCCGGCGTGTCCGAAACCGTGCTGGACTCCCTGGCTCGGGCGCTACACCTCGACGAGGCCGAGCGCGCCTACCTGTTCGACCTCGCCAGGACCGCCACAGGCCCCGCACGACCGGCACGACCGGCACGGGGAAGCCAGCATGCCCGGGTGCGGCCCAGCATCCGCCGCGTCCTGGACGCCATCACCGGCGCGCCGGCCTACGTACGCAACGCGCGCATGGACATCCTCGCCGCCAACGACCTCTGCTTTGCCCTTTACGTCGACATCCTCACTCCGCGGACCCTCCCGGTGAACTTCGCGCGGTTCCTGTTCCTCGACCCCCGGGCCACCGACTTCTTCATCGACTGGCCCACCGTCGCCGACGCCGCCGCCGCGGGCCTGCGCGGTGAAGCCGGCCGCAGCCCGCTCGACCGTCAGCTCTCCGACCTCATCGGGGAACTGGCGACCCGCAGCGACGAGTTCCGCATCCGCTGGGCCCGCCACAACGTCCGCCTCCACCGCACAGCCGTGAAACGACTACGTCACCCGGTCATCGGCGACATCGAACTGACCGGCGACGCCATGGAACTACCCGCGGACGCGCTCACCCTCATCACCTACACCGCCAGCCACGCCGCGGCCCAACAGCAACTCGACTTCCTGGCCAGCTGGACCGGCGACCAGCGTCAATCCCGGCCAGGCGGCCCCCCGGCGGGAACGACGATCCCGCCGACGTCGAAGTCGAAAGACCCGGCCGAGCCGTCGCACTGACGGCGACGGACTGGCGTAACAGCACGGCCGGAGAACATGTCACCCTCCCCGCCGCCCGCGTGAAGTCGACATCGCTCCTCCGGCGACCTG
Organism: Parafrankia sp. BMG5.11; assembly: GCF_004337455.1. NCBI lineage: Bacteria > Bacillati > Actinomycetota > Actinomycetes > Frankiales > Frankiaceae > Parafrankia > Parafrankia sp. BMG5.11. Next base: position 3,327 of record NZ_SJXI01000172.1, read on the forward strand.
GCCTTGTCGTCAATCCTGTCGAAGGACCCACCATGGAATACGCCAACCTCGGAACCTCCGGGCTGAAGGTCAGCCGTATCGCGCTCGGCTGCATGAGTTTCGGCAGGCCCGGCACGGGCCGCGACTGGGCGCTGGACGCCGACGCCGCCAAGCCGATCTTTCAGCAGGCCGTCGACCTTGGCATCACGCTGTGGGACACCGCCAACACCTACAGTCGGGGGACGTCCGAGGAGATCACCGGTGAAGCCGTGAAGCGGTACACGAGCCGCGACCAGGTCGTGATCGCGACGAAGCTGTTCGCGCCGATGGGCCCCGGACCCGGCGGCCGGGGCCTTTCGCGCCGCGCCGTCTTCGAGCAGCTCGACGCGTCGCTGCGACGGCTCGACACCGACTGGATCGACCTTTACCAGATTCACCGATTCGACCCGCACACCCCCGTCGAGGAGACGATGGAGGCCCTCCACGACGCCGTGAAATCGGGCAAGGTTCGCTACCTGGGCGCTTCCTCGATGTGGGCCTGGCAGTTCTCCAAGCTGCAGTACACCGCACAGCTGCACGGCTGGACGAAGTTCATCTCCATGCAGGACCAGTACAACCTCGTCGCCCGCGAGGAAGAGCGCGAGATGTTCCCGCTGTTGTCGGACCAGGGCGTCGGCAGCCTGCCATGGTCGCCGCTCGCCGCCGGCCTGGTGACCCGGCCGTGGGGTGACGCGAGCACGACCCGCGGAGCGCTGAACCCGACGGCCGACGCGTCCGGCACCCCGCTGTTCCTCGACAGCGACCGCGGGACGGTCGACGCGGTCCAGCGCATCGCCGAGGCACGGGGGACCTCGATGGCGCAGGTGGCGATGGCGTGGGTGCTGCGCAACCCTGTCGTGACCGCCCCGATCGTCGGAGCGACCAGGTCGCACCATCTCGCCGACGCCGTGGCCGCGCTCGACATCGATCTGGGTGAGGACGAGGTCACCGCTCTGGAGGAGAGCTACACGCCGCGCAGGCCGACCTACTACGGCTCCGAGTCGGGGTACTGAGCCTGTGACCGGATTCCGTCCTCGACGCACAAGGAGCTGATGCCGATGCAGACCTGGTTGATCACCGGCTGTTCCACGGGCCTGGGCCGCGCGCTCGCGCAGGCCCTGCTCGATCATGGCCACAACGTGGCCGCCACAGCCCGGGACGTCGCCCACGTGGCCGACCTCGCCGAGGCGTATCCCGGCCGTGCGCTCGCGCTCGCGCTCGACGTCACCGATGGTGCGCAGGTCACGCGCGCCGTCCAGCAGGCCGAACAGCGGTTCGGTGGTGTCGACGTGCTCGTCAACAACGCCGGCTACGGGTATCGGGCGGCGGTCGAGGAGGGCGACGAGGACGACGTCCGCCGGCTGTTCGCCACCAATTTCTTCGGTGCGGGTCGATGGTCAAAGGTGTGCTCCCGGGCATGCGCGCGCGACGGCGTGGCGCGATCGTCAACATCTCGTCGATCGGCGCGCGCATCTGCCCGCCGGGATCGGGCTACTACTCGGCGACCAAGGCGGCGCTCGAGGGCCTGACAGGCTCGCTGCGCAGAGAACTCGGGCCGCTCGGCATCCACGCGATCGTCGTCGAGCCCGGTGCCTTCCGGACCGACTTCGCGGGCCGCTCTCTCCAGCAGGCCGCGACGCCGATCGCCGACTACACTGACACGGCCGGGCGTCGCCGCAAGGAGCACGACATGACGCACGGCACCGAGCCGGGCGATCCGGCGAAGGCCGCCGAGGCGATCATCGCCGCCGTCGAGTCGGCGTCGCCCCCCGCGCTGCTCGTGCTCGGCCAGGACGCCGTGCGGCTCTTCCGTGACACGCTGGAGGGCCAGCTCGCTGAGCTGACGGAGTGGGAGAAGACCAGCCTCGCCACCGCCGTCGACGCCTAGGCCGTACCGCCGTCCATCCGGACCGACGGATATCCGTCCAGGTCACGAGGGCTCCGCCATCGTCATCAGCACGCAGACGCCACTGACCCGACCGGGCTACCGGTCGGGTCAGTGGCGTCTGGTCGAGTCAACCGACATCGACCGATTGCCCCCGGGCGAGCTGGCAGATCACCTGCCCTGATGCGTTGACCACGGCAGGGTCCCTCGCTATGGTACTTACATACGTCCAAGTGTTCGCATATAAGAACATTGCGTATGAGAACATCGCGTATAAGAACAATCGGTGGCTGATGGACCGAGGTCGGCCTGCCGAGTCCGCGTAGACCGTCAGGCCACGGATTTGACTCCTGGGTTCTCGTGTCCGGGCCGCGGCCGGGCGCGAGAACCCAGATCACAGCTGCTGTGCCGCTTCTGATCCTCTGGGCGGGCGCCGAGGGTGAGCCGGTAACCGCTGCCTCTGGCGCTGCTTCGTTCCCTGCTGATGTTCTTCAACGCCTGATACGGGATCCACGGAGTGCGGAAGGAGTCAGTCGACCGGGTCATGGTCGTCGGGCGTCCAGGTGCGGGGTGAAGCCCGCGGTGCCCCACTGTGGCCGGAACTGTTGACACAGATCCTTCACGGGCCCGGGTCGCATCCAGTGCGGCTTACGAGGAGAAGAGGACGTCATGGTCATTGTTGTGACTGTCGAACCGTGGGCGAGAAGCCCGGCACCTGACTCTGCGTCCGCCGGTGGATCTGATTTCTGCTTCCGCTTATCTGTGGGTAATCGCACGTCGGCGCAGGCGTCATCCGTCGCCATCGGCAGCGTGATGTAGTGCAGAGAGATGCTCTGGTTGCAGAGAGTAGGCGAGGTTTATGTGGCGTAATCATCCTCGTCGCCGCAACGATACTGATGCATCTGGTCCACTCGCCGTCGCCGTATCTTCTCGGCGGCCTGATCGGCGGTGCCGCGTTCTCGCTCGCGTTCAGAGCGCCATGGCGGTTTCCTGAGCCGGCGCGGCATTTCGGCATGGCGCTGATCGGGGTCAGCGCGGGCGCGCTGATCGACTCCGATGTGATCCGGCGGATAGCCAGCCAGCCCGTTGAGGTACTCGGGGGGGTCGCCGTCACACTGGTCTTTTCGATGGCGACGGGCCTGGTTCTCATTTTGTCGCCGAAGGTTAACCTGGCCACGGCGGTCTTCTCCTCGATGGCGGGCGCTGCCTCCGGCGTGTCGGCCATGGCCAAGGAGCTGGATGCCGACGACGCGATCGTCTCGGCCATCCAGTACGCGCGCGTGGTGGTTGTCGTGGTTTCGCTGTCGCTGGTTGCGCCGATCCTCGACCGCTCCGGGAGTCTCGCTCCGGCCGATCGCGGGCCCGCTGCCGTCGAACCCGTCCTGTGGCAGAGCCTCGTGTTCACGGCACTGTGCATGGGAGTCGGCCTGCTCCTCGCGCAGGTCCTTTCCTTCAGCGGCTCGCGGTTGGTCGTCCCGATGCTGCTCTCGATGGCGGTTGCGCTGGTGGTCTCCGTCCCGCTTGCCGTCCCGGAGCCGCTGCTCGATCTCGGTTACACCATCACCGGGCTTGCCGTTGGGTTTTCTTTTACTGCCGCCACGATCCGCCTGTTGATACGGCTGTTCCCGTTGGTGCTGGTGCAGTTGGTTCTGAGCGTCGGGGGCTGCGCCGTGATCGGAATCGTGTTCGCCCGGGCGGTCGAAATTTCGGACCTCGCTGGATACCTGGCGATGACCCCAGGCGGTCTCCCGGCGGTGACGGCTGTCGCGGTCCAGTCCGGCGCGGAGGTCGGACTGGTCATCACGATGCAGCTCGTACGGGTGTTCGCCGCCATCCTGAGCGCGTCGCTCATTGGCATCCTGGTCAGGCGCCGGAGCCGGCTGACGGGTGCCTGACCATCCCGGTCCACCCATCGCCGGTGATCCTATGTGCGTACAGATATTCATATATGCGAACTCTGCGCTAGGTTGGAGTGAGAGGCCTTGTCAGGGTTGTCGCCGCGGCCCCAGGAGGACGCCATGAGCTTTCCGTCCGTAAGACACGTGACACCGTCCGTCCGCGTCTTCGCCGGCGAGGGCGCGCTCGCCGCGCTGCCTCGTGAGTTCGACCGCGCGGGGATCCGGCGGGCGGTCGTGTTCTGCGGGGCCTCGATGCGCCGTCACACCGAGGCGGTGGCAAGGGTCGAGTCGGCGCTTGGCGACCGGCTCGCCGGATGGTTCGACGGAGTCCGCGAGCACAGCCCGCTTCCCGCGGTCGAGCACGCGCGCGAGGTCCTGGAGGCGACCGGGGCCGACGCCGTGGTGGCGCTGGGCGGCGGGTCCGCCATCGTGACCGGCCGCGCAGCCAGCATCCTGCTGGCGGAGAAGGTCGACGTTCGCGATGTCTGCACCCGCCGCGTCGACGGCCGGCTGGTCAGCCCGAAGCTCGACACACCGAAGATCCCCCAGTGGATCATTCCGAGTACTCCGACCACGGCCTACGCCAAGGCGGGAAGCGCGGTGCGGGACCCGGAGACCGGGGAGCGGCTGGCCCTGTTCGACCCCAAGACCCGCGCCGCGGGCGTGTTCATGGATCCCGTGATCGCCGGCACCGCGCCGGTGTCGCTGGTGCGGTCATCTGCCCTGAACGCCTTCGCCATGGCCGTTGACGGACTGCAGTCGGACACGGACGATCCGCTCGCCGACGCGCTGCTGGCGTATGCGCTCCGCCTGTCGAGGGAGTGGCTGCCGCGCCTCGACGTCGCCTCGGACGGGGAGCCGCGCCTGCGCCTCATGTTCGCCGCGCTCCTCGCGGGCCAGGGCAGCGACCACACGGGCGCCGGCCTGGCCCAGGCGCTCTCGCACGCGGTCGGTCCGCGCTCCACGGTGGCGAACGGGACGGTCGAGGCGATGCTCCTGCCGCCCACGATGCGTTTCAACGCCCAGGTGACGAAGCGGCGCCTCGTCCAGGTCGCGGAGGTCCTCAGTGGCGGACACCGGCCTGACGATGGTGCGGCCGAGGCGATCGACGCCGTCGAGCGCCTGCTCGCGGCCGTCGGTGTGCCACGCCGCCTGCGCGACGTCGGGGTTGATCGCGCGGCCCTCCCGGAGATCATCGAGCACGCCATGGACGACTGGGCCGTCACCCGTGTCCCGCGCCCGGCGACCCGGGAGGATCTCGAGGCGCTTCTCGACCGCGTCTGGTGAGGGCCTCCCGGGGAGGTCCGGGACTTCTGCTGACGCTTGGGACCAGGTAAGCTTGTTTCGTACTTACGAACGAATGTTCGTTAATGCGGCGACGTGGGGATGTGAGGCGATGGCGGCGGCCGGCCGCACCTCACGGGACGCGACGGTCGTCGTCCCGGGCGGCGCCGAACCAGAGGAGGTACGCGGGATGTCACTGGGCCTGGTCACTGTCGATCTTCAGGGAAGCGTGGCGGTGGTGGAGATGCACCGACCGCCGAACAACTTCTTCGACGAGGCCAGCCTCCGCGAGCTGGCTCAGACCCTGCTGCGCGTCGACGCCATGCCCGAGGCGCGCTGTGTGGTGCTGTGTGCGGAGGGGCGGCACTTCTGCGCGGGCGCTGATCTGCGCGACGTCGACGCGGACGGACTGCGTCGGGTCTACCGCGAGGCGTTCACCATCTTCACCGCGCGCAAGCCCGTTATCGCCGCCGTACAGGGCGCCGCGATCGGTGGTGGCCTCGGGCTGGCCCTGGCCGCCGACTTCCGGGTTGCCGCCGAAAACGCGCGGTTCAGCGCGAACTTCGCCCGGCTGGGCTTCCACCAGGGCTTCGGTCTCTCGGTCACCCTGCCGGCGGCTGTCGGGTCACAGAAGGCGCGCGATCTGCTGTACACAGGTCGCTCGGTCAACGGTGCTGAGGCGCTCGCGATGGGGCTGTGCGACCGGGTCACGGCGGCCGACCCGCGGGAGGAGGCGCTGGCCTGGGCCCATGACGTCGCCCTGTCGGCGCCGCTGTCCCTGCTGTCGATCAGGTCGACCCTGCGGCGTGAGCTCGTGGCGCGGGTGTCGGCGGCTCTCGACCAGGAGGCTGCCGCGCAGGCGGTCCTGCTCGGGACCGACGACTTCCGGGAGGGAGTCCAGGCTTCAATCGGCAAGCGGGCACCGTCCTTCACCGGAGCCTGAGCGGGTGTTGCACCGAGGTCGGGGTTAAATATGGCCATGACCGATCATCCGTCCCCGAAGCTCGACGGTGCTCCGCAGAACCACCGGACGATCGACCGGGTTACTCGCATCCTGGAAGAAGTCGTTTACAACCCGGGAATGACGTTTGTAGAGCTGGTGCGGGCGCTGGACGCTCCGAAAAGCTCTGTGCACGGCTTCGTTCGAGGGCTTCTCGCCGCAGGGTGGGTCTATGAGGACAACCACCGTTTCTACCTGGGCCCCGCGCTGTACGGTCTGACGCTCGCCAGCGGCAGCTTCCGTGCCGGAATGGTGACCGACGGCGACGTGGCCGCGCTTTATGAGGCGGCGGGTGTCACGGTCTTCCTGGGCGTCCAGGCCGGAGACCACCTGATCTACGTGTCCGAGTTCGGTGCGGACAGGCTGGCGGGTTTCGCGGCGCGGAACAACATCCGCCGTACCATGCTGGGGACGGCCGGTGGCAAGGCGATTCTCGCCGCGCTTCCCGCCGCCCAGCGGGACGCGTACCTGCGCCGACGGAATCCGGACGAATCCGCGCTCGTGGATCAGTTCCTCGCGGAGTACGAGGACATCAGGAGAACGCGGATAGCTCGGAACACGTTGCATGGTGGTACGCGCTTCGCCATCGCCACCGTCGTGTCGGGCCAGTCGGGCGAGCCGGTCGCCGAGGTCACCCTGGTGGGACCCAGTACAGAAATGCTGCCCCGGGAAGAACAACTGGCAGACCTGCTTCTCGGGCACGTCGACTCGTGGCGGCGGCGAGTGCCCGGAAGCGCCAAGAAGCAGGGTCGAGCGACCGGGCGGTGAATTTCTGATCACAGACGACCGGTTGCCGGTGACGGTCGGGGGGATCGCAGAGATCGTGCGCTGTGAACCACCGGGATCGTTACCGTCACTGGTTTACAGTCGAATCGGGAGTATTTGTGTCTGTTCATGCTCGGTCCGCTCGTGCTCGCCGGTCGTGTCTGG